>JASFRG010000017.1:0-45541 GCA_050115035.1 Anaerolineales bacterium
ATTGGACCAGGTAACCGCTCTGGCCAAGCCACCACAAATTTAGGCGATCCGGTGGCGCGGAGCGGACATCCGTCAGGAAAGCTTCATCCTGTAAAACCGGTTTGATCACAATCCCAACTCCTCGCGAACGGTCTGCACCCCATTAACCATATTTTTCAATTTCAATTTCGAAGCCCAGCGCGCCGTCTGACTCAGACCACAATCTGGCGCAAAGGATAGTCGTTCAGCGGGCGCATATTCCAGGCAAAGCCGAACACGTTGGGCAATATCCTTTGGCGTTTCGATGTAATAGCTCTTGACATCCACAATGCCGACCGCCACATCCTTGACCTTGGCAACTTCCGCGATCAACTCGATCTCAGAAAACTCACGCGAAGCCATCTCTAAATGAATCTCGTCCACATCGAATTCCAGGAAATCAGGGAACATAGGTGCGTACTGGCGCGGACCGACAGCATGGCCTTTGTAGTTGCCGAAGCACAAATGCGTGGACAGGCGACATTTGTCGACCACGGGCGCAATCGTGCGGTTGAAAATGTCAACAAAGCGCTTTGTGTCTTCTTTGTAAGCATAACAACTCATAGACGGTTCATCCACAGTGATTTCAGTGCATCCAGCCTTCACCAGTGCTTCCAACTCAGCGCGTACAATGGGCAGCAGTGCTTCGGTGACGGCAAAACGGTCAGGATAACGGTCATTCGGAATTAAACGTCCGCTCAAGGTGTAAGGGCCTGGCACGCTGGCCTTCAAGTTGGGGCCTTCCTGGGCAAGACGTTTCAGCTGTTCAAATTCTTCCACCGCGCCTAAACCGCGGGGAGCAGTGATTTCATCCACGATAGTATGCTTGCCACGCTGGTCGTGAGCGGGTGGACCAAAAACGCGCAGTGGGTGCTCATTAGCTTCGATGCCGGACAAATATCCATAAAAAGACAGATTGAAATCCAGTCGGGATTGCTCACCATCGGTGATGACGTCCAATCCTGCCGCCATCTGATCGTGAATGGCAACGGTAACTGCGTCTTCCTGCAATTCGGCGATCTCATTCACGCCAAATTTGTCGAGTTGCTGGCTGGCCAGTTCAAGCCAGGAGGGGAAGGGGTAACTGCCGATTACAGTGGTGCGTAGAGGTTGTTCTTTCATGTTTTCTCCAAGTTGTGGGTCGGATTGGCAATCCGACTTACCTGACTGTCCAACCGCCATCTACGGTGATGACGGCTCCAGTGACGAATGATGACGCATCCGAGGCCAGATAAAGCGCGGCCTGGGCCACATCCTGTGGAGAGCCGAAGTCGCCGGTCAATGGCTGGAGGTGGGGCAATCTGGAACGGATTTGTTCACTTTCTTGCGCGCGTTTGCCCATCGGCGTGGCGATCAAGCCGGGACAGATGACGTTGGCGCGGATACCCCGTGGGGCATAGTAAGAAGCTATCGAACGTGTCAGGCTGATGATGCCGCCTTTGCTGGCGGCGTAAGCGTGGGTGCCAAAATCTTCATCCCCACCTACCAGCCCCAGCACGGATGAGATGTTTACGATGACGCCCCGTTCTTGTTTCAACATAGGGTCCAGCGCATATTTGCAACAATAGAAGAGACTGTCCAGGTTGAGCGCGATGGTCTTGTGCCAGCCGTCGAGGGTGCAGGCGTGGGTTGGGCCATCCCCCCATTTGCGTCCGCTGCCGCCGGCCACATTGACCAGAATGTCGATGCGATCATAATCGCTGACTACGCTTTCTATCGCAGCGGCAACCTGGGGGGCGTCGGTTACGTCGAGGATATGGTTGGAACCGGGGTGGGGTCCGTTTAGCGATGTTAGAGTCTGAGCGGCAGAGTCGGCATCAATCTCCAAAATGATGACATGTGCCCCTTCCCCAGCAAACAACTGCGCAGTGGCACGTCCAATCCCACTGCCTCCGCCAGTGACAACTGCAACTTTATCTGTGAGGGCAGGCATCAGCGACAATCCCCGTAGACCTTTTGGACACGGGCACGGTAGTCGTCGTAGCATTCCTCGAAACGTTGCTTGGAGGCTTCGCTGCCAATGAAGTAACTGCTGGTGAGCACGATAGGCGGTTGACCAAGGGCAGTTAGCTTTTCGGCCACGCGGCATTTGAGCGCATTGGTAACCGCCGCCGCGCCGATGGTGGAACCCGGCCCGACCGGTTCGACCAGGCCGGGAATGTGAACCATAGCATCCCCGCCGGGGGTACAGTTGTCGATGACCACATCCGCGATTTCGGGAAGTTTTTTTCCGCTGCTATGGGGAGGCGGGGTAGCGGCACAATGTTCAAGGGATGTGACCGCGATGACGGGCATGTTCTGACGTTTGGCTTCCAGCGCCACGTCGATGACCACTTCGTTGATCCCACTGTTGGAAAAGATCAGAAAACAATCAGGTTCGGCAAAGACGAAGTTGCGCATGATGACCTGCCCGAAGCCCTCGACGTGTTCCAGGAACATAGCCTGCCGCTGACCGTTCGAGCCGACCACCAGGTTGTGGTAAGTTAGCGAAAGTTCCACGATGGGATGAAAGCCGGGAAAGCTGCCGTGGCGAGGGAACATCTCTTCAACAAAAATGCGCGAGTGACCGGAGCCGAACATGTGGACGAGACCGTCTCCGGCAATGGCCTTGGTACACAGGTCGGCGGCGCGTTCGATGGCGTCTGTCTGGGTGTTAGCGATGCGCTCGAGGATAGTCTGTGCCTGGGCTAGATAATCCATTGCGGTATTGGTCATGGTGTTCCTCTTTCGACAAACAGTAAATTTTCTTAACGAGAATTTCGCAAATGGACGAATAGCGCAAATTTTCAAAATTTATTCGTAACATTTGCATTTTATCGTTAATCACAACAAGTCTGTGTAGTGCTGTATTCGTAGCGGTCGGCGCGATAGTAACTGGCTGAATACTCGATTAATTCGTCGTCATCAAGATAGGTGGTTGTGCCGACAAATAGCAACGGAGTTCCTGCCTCGACCTCCAGCAATTCGGCGCGGTACTCGTCGGCCGTCACGGCGCGGACAACATGATCAATGCGACTGATCGCAAGCTGGTAGCGAGTGGCAAGCGTCTGATACAGGGACTGACTGGCGAAATCCAGCTCTTCGATGCCGGGGCAACGCTCACTCAAGATCGTGCTGGTCTGGTGACAGATCGGTTCCGCATCGCCCAGACGTAAACGCTCCAAGGTCAGACAGGGTTTGCCCTGATAGGCTTGCAGGGCTGGGATATCCAGGTCAACCGTGCCGACCTGTTGACTGAGCAGTCTTGAATTTGGGGTGCGTCCCATTTCGCGCATTTGCTGGCTGAAGCTGCGGTCGAGAAAGAACTGGATGTGACTGGTCTGTTCGCGGACGAACGTGCCCCGTCCGGCAAAACGCTCGACCAGGCCTTCATCTACGAGGCGCGCGATAGCCTGACGCACGGTCTGGCGGCCGATACCGTAAGCCTGACAGATATCCATTTCGGGCGGCAGCATCTCACCGGGCGTGATGAGTTCACGTTGGATCATCTGGCGCAGGTCGAGGTAGACCTGGTGATAGAGCGGGATTGGGCTGTGTGGGTCTACTGGAGAATAGGGAAGCGCGAGTTTACCGTCGGTTGTCATGCAATCTCCATAACCTGAAGTGGATATTTTCCAAATTTTCGAGCCGTCTCAAACAGGATGATTACATTTTCAGGAGGAACATCAGCTTGCAAGTGATTGGAAGGCGTCAAGATGTACCCGCCTCCGGGAGCAAGTTGGGCAATGCGCCGTTTGACTTCTTCGATAACCTCTTCACGCTCCCCGGGCATGGCATGCGAGATATCGATGCCGCCCAAAAATGTGACCTGCCTTCCAAACTCTTCCTTAACTGCTTTCAAATCCGTGGCCGGGAGCGGTTCGAGTGGATGGATGACATCCACACCCAGGTCGATGATGTCGGGTATCAGCCTGGTGATAGCGCCGTCACTGTGAAGCATGATTTTCACATCCGGGTTGTGTTCCTTGACGACTTTGACCAGTCTGGCCAGGCAAGGTTTGATGAATTTGCGGAACATGGCCGGTGAAATCAGGATATTGGTGTTCCCGGCGTAATCGTCTCCGGGCAATTCGATCATGTCGAAATAGGATCCGCCTGCAAGCATGGCTTGCTTTAACAGGTTTTCGATCACGATTGTGACTTTTTCCAGCAGGGTTTGGGCAAATTCAGGATTACGTGCCAAATCCTTCAAGAAGTTTTCCGTACCGCGCAGGTCACAGGCCGTCTGGAAAGGGCCGTGCGATGCCACCATGCGCATGACAACAAAGTAATCTGTGTTCTCCCTCAACTCACGCGCGCGTTCAGCTACCCCGGCCATCCAACGTACATCGGACAAATCCGGCCAGTTCATGAAACACTCGATGTCATCGATACTGGTTGCTTCCTTGAGCAGCCCCTCGCCAGAGTAATAGTAGGGCAAGGCACGCTTCCAGATCTGCCCATAGGAATCATAAAAAGTGTTTTCATCCGGGCCGGGGTTGATCGGGCTGTTGGGCATCAATCCGGGCCAGCAATAGCGCAGGTCGGTGCCCAGCATTTCAAGCAGGCGGTCATCCATGTAAGAGATGTTGTGTCCGCTGCGGAAGGGGGGGACGGGGCTACCTAATCCAAGGTGGTCGACTAAATTTAGATACAGTTCATCCACGATTCCATAAGAGCCGCCACCCAAAGCCAAGGGAACGGTATCAGGTTCCTCGTGAGTCAGAGCCGTGAGTACGCGTTGACGAGGGGTCATTTTTGCAGGAGTCATCGTTGTTTGCTCGATTCTGTCAAAATGTCCGTACAATAAAACAATTCTATCTTATTGTCCGATTGTCCGCAAGATTGACGTGTGAAAAATGTTACTATATAATTTATATGTTCGGACATTACCTATTTCTTTCCAGAGGAGACACTATGCACAAAATTGCTATGCTCGGTACCGGTCTGATTGGCCGTTTTTATACAATGAGTTTGCTCAACTTCCGCGGAAAGGACGAGATCAAGGTTGTTTGTGCTGACAATAACGAGTCCGCCAAACAGTTTGCGGAAGAGTTTGACATCCCCCGTTGGACAGATGACATCGCCGCTGCAGTTCGGGACCCCGAAATTGATACCGTTATCGTTGGCATTCCCAACTACCTGCATAAGAAAGCCGTTCTGTTGGCTGCCGAGGCCGGCAAAGCGATTTTATGTACCAAGCCGTTAGCCACCAGCGGACCGGAAGCGCTGGAAATACTCGAAGCGGTAGAGAAAGCTGGCGTGTTTCATGGCTATCTGGAAGACCTAGTGTACACTCCCAAGACTCTAAAAGCATTGGACGCAGCCAAAAAAGGTGCGCTCGGCAAAGTGCTCTGGGCGCGCTCACGTGAAACACACGGCGGCCCGCACAGCGACTGGTTCTGGAACAAAGAACAATCCGGCGGCGGAGCCATCGTGGATATGGGTTGTCACTGTATTGAGATTGCACGTGGTTTTATCGGCAAAGAAAATCGTCCACTGGAGGTGACTTGCTGGGCCGATACGCAGGTGCATCCAATCGACGCTGAAGATCACGCGGTAGGCTTGGTGCGTTATGACAGCGGCGCGATCGGACAATTCGAGGTCAGTTGGACTTTCCGCGGCGGCATGGACCTGCGCGATGAAGTTTCGGGGACAGAAGGCACGGTCTGGTTGAATCACTGGCTGCGGACCGGTTTCGAGATGTTCACCAATGTGGGACAGGGAGGGTACGTAGCCGAAAAAGCAGAAGGCGATACGGGTTGGCTCTTCCCGGTGGGCGATGAGATCGGCGGATTAGGATATGTTGCCATGTTCATGGATATGTTCAATTCGATGGATGCAGGCAAGGCCCCCATGGAGACCTTTTACGATGGTTATATCGTCAATACGATCATAGATGCCTGTTACAAAGCTGCCGAAACTAAGAAGTGGGAACCGGTTGAAATCCAGGATTGGCGCGGCGGTGATTCGTCCGGAGAGACAGGAACGGTGCTCAAGGATTACGATGATGAGCATTATTTAATCAAGGAGGAGCGCATGCCAAACGGCAACCTGAAAGTGATCCTGAAGAATAAGCAAACTGGCGAAATCTCACAGTTAATCAAGGAATAGAATTTAAGGCGGACATGGGTTGGTGAACCTGCCCGTCTTTTTGTACTGTCGCTACCAGACACTTTGTTTTTTCATAAAACAAAGTTCTTAATATTAAACTCAAACTAATGTATTGAATTAACAAAGTGGTTTTGCTATAAATATATTAACTTTGTTCGTTTCGATACATAAGGTAGTCGAATTTCAACTATCCCATGCCACAAAATTCATCTCCAGCCAGCGCGAAAAAAAGCTTTATCCATGCTCCTGTTTTGTTAAGCACGGCGGAAGCGGAGGTCATGCGGGCATTGCGGAAGAACGGTCAGACTTCACGATCAGAGATTGCGAGCATTACCGGCTGGTCCAGAGCGAAGACATCCCAAGAAGTTAACGCCCTAATTGAAAAAGGCTATCTTGTAGATGCAGGCGAAGGAATCTCGAAAGGCGGGCGTAAGCCACGCCTTTTGCGTTTTAACAGCAATCTTGGATATGTGATAGGGATTGATATTGGCGCAACCAGTCTGGAAATAGCGCTGGCGGACATAAACGGCACCATTATAAATCGAGTAGAAGAACCCGCCGACGTTCGCCAACCGCCTGAAGATTTGTTGGGACGCTGTAGCGAATTGATCCTGGAAATAGTGGTTGCCCAGGGTATACATCCTGAACAGATTCTGGGAATTGGAGTCGGCGTGCCGGGACCGGTGGATTTTGCGCGCGGTGTATTGGTGGCTCCCCCTCTGATGCCGGACTGGGAAAATTATCCGATCCGCAATTTCTTCAAAGAAACTTTTTCATCCGCTTTCGTAGTTGTGGACAATGACGTCAACATTATGGCACTGGGGGAACAGCGCACCGGTGACGCGGCCAATCTTGACCATTTCCTAGTCATCAAAATCGGCACTGGTGTCGGATGCGGAATCATGTCCAACAGGAAAATCCATCGTGGCAGCAACGGCTCTGCAGGAGATATAGGTCACATCTGTGTGGATAAACAAGGGCCTATCTGCCGCTGTGGCAATCGCGGTTGCCTGGAAGCGATGGCTGCGGGACCAGCTATCGCGGAAAAAGCCATGCAAGCGGCGCGAGAGGGCAAAAGCGAGTTACTGCGAAAAATGATGGATGAGAATGGCGGTGTGCTCACACCGGAAGATGTCAATGCCGCCTGCCGCGAAGGAGATGAAGCCGCCTTAGACATTATTCGCGCAAGCGGTCAGATGATTGGGGATGTGTTAGCCGGGTTGGTCAACTTCTTCAACCCGAGTCATATTTTTATCGGTGGCGGCATTACAAATTTTGGCAACCATCTGCTGATTGCAATTAAGCGTGCCGTGTTGCGCCGGTCGCTCCCATTGGCTACCACCAACCTGTCCATCAACTTTTCTCGAACCGGCTCTGATGCAGGTTTGATGGGAGCAATCATGTTAGCGCTGGAGTATCTGTTCGTTGTTGAAGACGATTTGCATTTTTCCTTCTAGCAGCTTGTCGGAGAGAGCAATTTTTCCGAAAAAAAGTCCCACTTTGCTCCGTTTATCGGCTAAAAACTGGGAGAATTGCCCCACTTTAGTTCGAAAAACAGCCCTAAATTGGGAAGTCAGATTGCTCTCCGACAGACTGCTAGATTAGAAATATTGATAATGAAAGGAGGCAGCAATATCAAAAGAAGAGAAACCCAAACGCCATCTACATATTAAACAATATAACCTAATAGGAGAACAAATGAATAAGAAACTTTTTACGATCTTGAGCGCCTTGCTTCTGGTAAGTTTATTCCTCGGTGCTTGCGGCGGTCCTCAACCGACCGAACCGGCTGAACCTGAGATGCCCGAGGAACCCGCGCCGACCGAAGCACCTGTAGAAGAACCCGAAGAGCCTGCGATGGAGGAAGGGGAGCCCTTCACGATCGGTATTTCGAATCCGTTCATCAGCAGCGAGTATCGCACCCAGATGATCGATGAGCTGATCGAAGTCAACCAGGAATACATGGATGCGGGTGTTACTACCGAACTGGTGATCGAAAGCGCCGACACGGATGTAGCCGGCCAGATCCAGCAACTCCAGAACTTGATGGCTCAGAATGTGGATGCCATCCTGGTCAACCCCGGCGATGTCAATGGCTTGAACGCAACTCTCGAAGAAGCGGTTGCCAAAGGCATCATCGTCATCTCTGTGGACCAGGAACTGAACGTGCCCGGCGTGTACAACGTAGGTATCGACCAGAAAGCCTGGGCCATGACCAGCGCCCGCTGGCTGGCTGAGAAACTGGGCGGCGAAGGTGATATTGTCCAGATTGAAGGCTTCCCCGGACACCCGGCCAACGTGGCCCGCATGGAAGGCGTCGCTGAAGTCTTTGCAGATTATCCCGGCATCAACGTCCTGGCGACCGACACCGGCAACTGGGACGAAGCTACCGGCCAACAAGTTATGTCCAACTTCCTGTCAGCCTATCCAAACCTGGATGGCTACTGGACACAGGACGGCATGGCCATCGGCGCGCTGCAAGCTGTCATGGCTGCCAACCCAGCTCAATGGCCACAGGGTGTGGGCGAAGGTCGCTGCCAGTTCCTGAAACTGTGGGAAGAAGCCTTGACGATGAACCCCGACTTTGACAGCATCGCGGTTGCCAACCATCCTGGCGTCTCCCCCACTGGTCTGCGCATCGCAGTCAACATGCTGCAGGGCAAGCAGGTCGATGAGAGCAAACTGGGTGGCGTGAACGGATTATCGTTCGTCATCCCGCTGGCTGCGATCATTACTTCTGAAAACCTGGACGAAGGTCTGGCGATGTGTGAAGGCAAGCCGGATGCCTACCTGCTCGATGACATCATGACTGACGATGAAGTCCAGCAATACTTCCTGTCCGGATCCGCTGGGCAAGAGAAGTTCACAGTAGGTATCTCAAATCCGTTTATCAGCAGCGAATATCGCACTCAGATGATCGATGAACTGATCGAAGTCAACCAGGAATATGTCGATGCGGGTGTCGCCAACGAATTGGTGATCGAAAGCGCCGATACAGATGTAGCCGGCCAGATCCAGCAACTCCAGAACTTGATGGCTCAGAACGTGGATGCCATCCTGGTCAACCCTGGCGATGTCAACGGCCTGAACGCGACTCTGCTCGAGGCCTTGAACAAAGGCATCATCGTCATCTCTGTGGACCAGGAACTGAACGTGCCCGGCGTGTACAACGTAGGCATCGACCAGAAAGCCTGGGCGATGGAATCCGCTCAATGGCTGGCCGAGAAACTGGGCGGCGAAGGTGACATTGTCCAGATCGAAGGCTTCCCCGGACATCCGGCCAACGTGGCTCGCATGGAAGGTGTCGCTGAAGTCTTTGCAGATTATCCCGGCATCAACGTCCTAGCGACCGACACCGGCAACTGGGATGAAGCCACCGGCCAGCAAGTTATGTCCAACTTCCTAGCTGCCTATCCAACCCTGGATGGCTACTGGACCCAGGACGGCATGGCCATCGGTGCGCTGCAGGCTGTCATGGCTGCTAACCCGGCGCAATGGCCGCAGGGCGTGGGTGAAGGTCGCTGCCAGTTCCTGAAACTGTGGGAAGAGGCATTGACGATGAACCCTGACTTCGACAGCATCGCTGTTGCCAATCACCCTGGCGTTTCCCCGACCGGTCTGCGCATTGCCTACAATATGTTGCAGGGCAAGCAGGTCGATGAGAGCAAACTGGGCGGCGCAAATGGCCTATCATTCGTCATCCCGTTGGCAGCAGTGATCACTTCTGACAATCTGGACGAAGGCCTAGCGATGTGTGAAGGCAAGCCCGATGCTTACCTGCTCGACAACATCATGAGCGAAGAAGAAGTCCAGCAGTACTTCAAATAGAACATCATGGCTAAGTCGCTTTCCGCCCGCAATATTGTCAAACGCTACGGCGGCGTCGTAGCGCTCTCAGATGGCAACCTGGATGTTCATACCGGGGAAGTCGTGGCTTTGATAGGCGCAAACGGAAGCGGCAAAAGCACAATGAGTAAGGTTATCAACGGAGTAGTTGTTCTCGATGGAGGGCAACTACTCCTTGATGACAAACCTGTGCATTTGTCTTCTCCGCAATCGGCCAAGAATCTGGGGATTGCTACTGTGTTCCAGGAATTGAGCCTGATCCCACAGATGACTATCGCCGAAAACATCTGGTTGACGCGCGAGCCGATGACCGCCTTCGGAACGGTTAATCGTAAGGTTGTCAATGAGAAGACCGAGGAATTATTATCCCTTTTCCGGGGAACTTACAAAACAGAACTACACCCGGACGATCCGGTTGCGGCCCTGCCCCCGGACGAAAAACAAATCATTGAAATTCTCAAGGCGATCAATCTTGATCCGTGGTTGATCATCCTTGATGAGGCAACTGCCAGCCTTGACAGCCGTCAGGTACAACGTCTCTTCGAATTAGTAGGAGACTGGAAAGAGGCAGGTAAAGCAGTTATCTTTGTTTCACATCGCATGGAGGAAATTTTCCGCATCGCAGATCGATACAGTGTCTTGCGCAACGGCAAAACTGTCGGTGCTGGCACGATAAAAGACACAGACGAAAAGAAACTGGTCGAGTTAATGATCGAGAAAGAGTCGGTTTTCACTTTTTCACGTGGTGAAACCAAGGTCAATGATAAGCCGGTTTGCGTGGAAGTGAAGGATCTGCACACGGACTCGTTGCATGGTATTAGTTTCAGCGTGCGCGAAGGTGAGTTGGTCGGCGTCGGTGGGTTGCGTGGGCAGGGTCAGCGCGACCTGCTGCTCTCGCTGTTTGGAGATGTGCCCTACTCGGGGACTGTAAAACTCTTCGGTAACGAGAGCAAGCTCAAGCACCCGCGCGAAGCGATGAAGCTCGGGCTGGCGCTCGTTCCCGGAGACCGTGCTCGGGAAGGTTTGCTCTACATTCGGTCCATCCTTGAAAATCTACAGCTGCCTTCCTGGGCGAAGTATGGTTTCCCGTTGAAAATCAACAAGGCCAAAAGTGACGCATCACAGGTAGGCGAGAGTCTAAACCTGAAAATGGCCGGATTGGGTGAACCAGTCAGTAGCCTTTCGGGCGGAAATGCCCAGAAGGTGGTGCTCGGCAAATGGTTGATGCGCAAGCCAAGGTTGTTGCTGCTGGATGATCCGACCAAGGGCGTGGACGTAGGTACAAAAGCTGAGATTTATGCATTGCTCACGCAATTGTGCAGTGAAGGGAAGACGATTTTGTTCTACAGCAGCGATGACGAAGAACTGGTTGGCTTGTGCGACCGGGTGCTGGTGATTCATGACGGCCTTGTTCGCACTGAGCTTTCGGGAGCAACCCTGACCAAAGAGAATCTGGTCGCAGCCAGCCTGGGTGTTTCGAACGGGAGCGCGCAATGAAAAGACGCATTACCTGGGAATTTCTGATCACGCGTTACCCGGCATTTTTCCCGCTAATCTTGCTGGTGATTTCCATCGTCGTCAACCTATTCTTACAGCCCAATATGTTCGAACTGGAAACGCTGAACGGCAACATGCGTGTCTTCCTACCGTTGATTCTGCTGGCGGTTGGGCAGGCCATCGTGCTGCTGGGCGGCGGAATCGATATCTCGGTCGGTGGAATTGTATCGATTGTCAATACCATTCTGGCAACTCAGGTGGGACTGGACGGTTCGCCAGAGAAAATGTGGCAGTTCGTTCTGGTTTCGCTGCTGGCGGGCGTGCTGGCCGGGGCGATCAATGGTTTTTTTATCGCTTACCTGCGTTTGCAACCCATCATCACAACTTATGCTACCAGCTTTTTATACGCGGGATTTGCACTCTTCATCCTGCCAAATCCGGGAGGGGGTATCCCTGCGGAGATTGCAAATATATACCGTACTACAACACCCCTGGGCCTGCCTTTAGCCTTCTACGTGATCGCCATCCTGTTGTTGATCTGGATATATGTTAGTGCTACTCGTTATGGAAAGTTTCTCTTCGCTGTGGGCGGCAAAGCGGATTCAGCCTATGAGACCGCCGTACCGGTGACCAGGATACAGTTCAGTATCTACGTGGTTTCTGGGTTCATGTCAGCGCTGGCGGGCATCGCTATTACTATGCTAAGTGGTTCCGGCAACGCGGACATCGGAAACCCGATGACGCTGAACTCTATCACCGCAGTTGTTATCGGAGGTAACGCCTTTAGCGGCGGCATCGGCGGTGTGGCCGGCCCGGTAATGGGTGCCCTTACGCTTAGCCTGATCCAGAATATCATTTCATTTGCTGACATCAATACCTGGTGGGAGACGCTGGTTAAAGCCAGCATCATCGTCGCGGCGTTGGCAGCTCCCGGCGTCATCAACCTGATTCGCAGGAGGAGAGCATGAAACGTTTCGCCATCTCCCCGCCAGTCGCCGCGTTGATCCTGGCAGTGGTCTTGTTCATCGCTTCGGGGCTGCTCCCCAATGGCTATGGCAGCGATTTGGAAGTTGCAAAAGCCCAGGCTTTGAATATTTTGCGCCTGTCAGTTTTTCTGGGGGTGATTGCGGCAGGGCAAACCCTGGTCATTATCAGCGGATTCGAGGGCATTGACCTCTCGGCTGGTTCGGTCGTTACACTGACGGCTATCTTCACCTATGTAATCGTCAGCGGCGAGAATAGCAAAGTACCTTTGGCGCTGCTCGTTTCCCTGGTTGCAGGCGCGCTGATCGGATTTTTGAACGGCGCCGGGATCACCTTTTTGAGGATATCCCCGTTCGTGATGACGCTCGGTATGTCAGGTGTGGTAACCGGAGCCATCATCCTGGCAAATCACGGCAATGTAACTGGGAAAGTAGCGCCCATCATGACCCGCCTGATCGCGCGTCCGTTATCGCCGAGTTTCCCCATCCCGAACGCGCTCATCATCTGGTTGATCTTCGGCGTCCTGATGTGGTTGCTGCTGGAACGAACTACTTTTGGCAAGAACCTCTTCGCCATCGGCGTCAACCGTGTGACGGCCAAACTCTCCGGTGTAAATGTAACCTGGACCAACATGGCAACCTATACCCTGGCAGGCGCACTGGCCGGGTTCGGTGGCTTCTTGGTGGTTGGAAACACCGGCGTGGTAATGATCCAGTTGGGTCAGCCGTTCCTGTTCCCGTCCATTGCGGCAGTGGCCGTAGGCGGGACACTGCTCTCAGGGGGTAAAGGCAGTTACTGGGGCACGATGGCTGGCGCGATCGTGCTGACCCTTATCACCAGCCTGCTGACCACCATGCAGATGCCCGACTCCGTCCGCCGCATGGTACTGGGTGGAACCTTATTGGTATTGATCTCTATCTACGGCCGCCAGCAAGCCTTGCGGCAATGATCTCGGAAATAGGCGGGGGCCGCATCCCATTGCAGCCCTATCGAAACGTTCAACGCAGACATCATTGCAATCCACAATACAACTTTCAGCAAGGACGGATGCGCCCCGCTTATTCTCAAAGACTTTTCCAGGCATAAGCCTGCGACTTATTTTGGAAGGAAGGAGAACTTCATGAGTGAAACAGTCAAAGTTGGCATGATTGGAACCGGCTTTGTCGGTGACATTCACCACATTGCATTTAAAGACTGGGTGCCCAATGCGGAACTGGTTGCGGTTGCCAGTCCAAACAATGCTGATGCGTTTGCCAAAGAACGTGATATTCCAATTGCATATTCGGATTACAACGAAATGCTGAAAGACAAAAAGATTGATGTGGTGGACATTGGCATCCCCAACAATCTACACCGCGATGCAGTAATTGCAGCCGCTGAGGCTGGCAAACACATTATTGTCGAAAAACCTTTGTGCCTCACGCTCGAAGAAGCGGATGAGATGATCGAAGCCTGCAAGAAGGCGGGCGTCCTGTTGATGTACGCGGAAGAACTACTGTTTGCCCCGAAGTATGTGCGCGCAAAAACCTTGATCGATGAAGGCGCCATCGGCGAACCGTTCCTAGCGAAACAGTCGGAAGAGCATCCTGGTCCGCACATGCCCTGGTTCTGGGATGTGAATCGTTCCGGCGGCGGTGTGCTGCTCGATATGGGTTGCCATTCGATTGAGTACACTCGCTGGGTACTGGGCAAGCCCAGGGTCAAGAGTGTGACCGCGGTGATGGGAACTTATATCCATAAAGACCGCACGGAAGGCGAAGATCATTCCTATGCCATCATCGAATACGAAGGCGACAAAATCGCCATGATCGAAAACAGTTGGGCTAAAGGCGGCGGTGTGGATGACCGTTGCGAAATCTATGGCAAGAAGGGTCACACACGCGCTGATCTACTGCGCGGCAGTTCGCTGCTAACTTATTCGGAAGAGGGTTATGGCTACGCGGTAGAAAAATCAGGAGCGACCAAAGGTTACACCTTCACCATGTTCGAAGAAATCTGGAATTACGGCTTCCCGCAGGAGATGCAGCACTTCATCAACTGCGTGCAGGGTAAGGAAACCTTGATGGAAACAGGCGAAGATGGTCGCGAAGTGTTGAAGATCATTTATGCTGCTTATCAATCTGCTGGCGAAGGAAGAAAAATCGAATTTCCTTATGACCCGCCGACAGTGAAGAAGCCGATCGATTTGTGGAAGAAATCTTAAATTTAGAAGACCTGACAGGTTTCTGCGAAGCGCCCCGTAACAAAGTATAGAGGTAAAACCTGTCAGATCTCAGGAGAAATTATGGCTTTAAACAGCAAAACCATCACCTACGAACAACTGGCCAAAGTCATTGACCATTCCCTGCTCAAGCCTGAATTGACCGAAGAAGACGTCATTGCAGGTTGCGAACTGGCAGACCATTACCATACCGCAACCGTTTGTGTGAAACCCTGCCATGTTAGGTTGGCCGCAGACATATTAAAAGACTCGGATGTGTTGGTCAGCACAGTAGTTGGTTTTCCGCACGGCAGCAACCTGACAGAAGTCAAGGTGCTCGAAGCTATCAAGGCTATGGAAGATGGCGCGGTCGAGTTGGATATGGTACTTAACATCGGGCAATTACGCTCGGGCAAGAACGACTACGTCCGCGATGACATCAAAGCGGTTTGTGACACAGCCCATGCACGGAATGTCAAAGTCAAGGTAATTTTCGAGAACGCCTATCTCACGGATGAGGAAAAGGTCACTGCTTGCAAATTGTGCGAGGAAGCTGGCGCAGATTGGGTCAAAACATCGACTGGTTTTGCCCCTGGTGGCGCGACTCTCGAAGACCTGCGGTTGATGCGCGCAAACGTTAGTGAGAAGGTGCAGGTCAAAGCTGCGGGTGGCGTTCGCACGTTACCCGCCATTTTGGAAGTGATCGATGTGGGTGTCACTCGCTGCGGTGCGACTGCGACCGCAAAAATTCTGGATGATTTCAAAGCGCAGCAAGAGGGCAAGCACGTAGAGACCACGCCCGATGCAGGGTCAGGGGAATATTAGGAGACGAGTATGGCTGAACAACTTACCAAACAATCTATCGGCGTCGGTGTAGCGGGCACGGGGTTCATTGGCCCTGCCCACATCGAAGCCTTGCGCCGCAATGGCATCCAGGTATTGGGACTGGCTGAGAATACCGAAGAAAAAGCCGAACAGAGGGCCGCAGAGCTGGGCATTCCACGCATCTACGGTTCTGTCGACGATATGCTGGCTGATCCTGACATTCACGTGGTGCATCTGACAACGCCCAACTACCTGCATCACCCACATGCCAAAGCTGCCTTGTCCGCTGGCAAGCATGTCATCTGCGAGAAACCACTGGCAATGACCACAGTCGAATCAGCTGAATTGGTTAAATTAGCAGCAGAGAAGAACCTGGTCAATGTGGTCAACTTCAACATCCGTATGTATCCGCTGGCCCAGCAGGCGCGCAGCATGGTGCAAAGCGGGGAATTGGGTGACCTGTTCATCCTGCAAGGTTCCTATCTGCAAGATTGGCTGCTGCTGCCCACCGACTGGAACTGGCGCCTCGAACCGGACCTGGGAGGAACTTTGCGTGCCGTGGGCGACATCGGCTCTCACTGGCTGGACCTGTTGACTTTCATCACCGGTTTGAAGATCGAAGAAGTCTATGCGGACTTCAAAACCTTCCACCCCATCCGCAAGAAACCCACCAAACCGCTGGAAACTTATACAGGCAAGATGCTGACCCCCGACGACTACGAGGACCAGCCCATCAACACCGAAGACTACGCCACCATCCTGCTGCATTACGATAACGGCGTGCACGGTGTGCTGACCGTTTCACAGGTTTCGTCCGGCCGCAAAAACCGTCTGTTCTATGAGATCAACGGTTCCAAATCATCACTGGGGTGGGATTCGGAAAGGCCCAACGAGTTATGGGTCGGCCATCGGACAGAAGCAAACCAGGTCCTGATGAAAGATCCGTCGCTGCTCGCGCCCGAAGCGCAGGCTACCGCTTCCTATCCCGGCGGCCATAACGAGGGCTTCCCCGATACGTTCAAACAATTGTATGCCAAAGTTTATGATTATATTTTGGCTGGCGATTATTCGAAAACACCTGACTTCCCAACCTTCGCCGATGGCCACTATGAAATGCTACTGTGTGAAGCCATCGAACGCAGCGCCAGGGAAGGCAGATGGGTTACAGTCTAATACCGGACTCCGACGTCTTATCATCCCCGAAGGGGACCAGACGTTGATTCCGAAAATAAGGAGGAACATATGAAACTAGGATTCTTCACTGCCGCATTGCCTGGCAACACACTCGAACAAGCCGCCCAATGGGGCGCGGAGAGCGGCTTTCAGGCTATCGAGATTGCCTGCTGGCCGTTTGAAAAGGCTACCCGCCGATATGCGGGTGTCACGCATATCAATGTCACCGAACTGGAGGCAGCCCAGGCCAAAGAAATCCGCACGATGCTGGACGGTTATGGACTGACAGTCTCCTCGCTCGGTTATTACCCCAATCCGCTCCACCCCGATGCGGAACATCGCGAAATCGTCATCGCTCACCTGAAGAAGGTCATCGAAGCCGCCGAAATGCTGGAAGTGCCTGTAGTAGGGACATTTGTCGGCAAAGACAAGGACAAGACCGTACCGCAAAATCTGGAAGATTTCGCCAAGATCTGGCCGCCGATTGTCAAGTTTGCCAAAGAACATGGCATCAAAATCGCAATCGAGAACTGCCCGATGATCTTTTCCTATGACGAGTGGCCCGGCGGCAACAACCTGGCCAGCACACCTGCTATCTGGCGGGAGATGTTCGAGATCATCCCTGATGACAACTTTGGACTGAACCTTGATCCGTCTCATCTCATCTGGCAGATGATCGACTATGAACGCGCGGTGGGTGAATTCAGGGACAGAATTTTCCATGCGCATGCCAAAGATCTGCACATTGACTGGGATGGCCTGTACAATAACGGTGTAACCTCACAGGGTATAGGCTGGCAGATCCCGCGCCTGCCCGGCCTGGGCGACGTGGATTGGGGAAAATATGTGGCTGCCCTGACCGCTATCGGCTATGATTACGTGCTCAGCATCGAGCACGAAGACCGCGCTTTCGAAGGGGATGAAGAACTTGTCAAACGCGGTTTCTATCTGGCACGCGATGTTTTGAAACCATACATGCACTAAACGTCTCTTACCGAACACATTACTCTCACCCCTCCCCTATCTTCCCCTTTGTTCCGGAAAGAGACAGGCAGGGGTGAGTCTTTCTAACAAGGATGTTTCTATGAAGAAATTTATCGGTTGCGACTTGGGTGGAACCAATTTGCGTGCTGCCGTTGTGGATATTGAAAATGGAGAAGTCCTGCATATGATGAGTATTCCTACTCTCGCACGTGAAGGACACAATGCGGTTATGGAACGCATGGCAGAATTATTTTTAGACGTAATCAAAGAATCCGGAATGAAAAAGGATGACATCGGTGGTATCGGCATTGGCGTGCCCGGTGTACTGGACCTGGATAAGGGTGAAACGCTCTTTCTGCCCAACCTGCCCGGCACCTGGCCGCACGTGCCGCTGCGAGATACAATCACGCATCTCGCCGGACTGCCGACTGCTCTGCTCAACGACGTCCGCTCCATCACAAACGGCGAATGGCGTTTTGGCGCTGGCCGCGGCGTTGACACCATCGCTGTCTTCGCTGTCGGCACTGGCATCGGCGGCGGGCTGGTCATCAATGGTCAACTGCATCTGGGAATCGGCGGCACTGGCGGCGAACTGGGTCACACCATGATCGATTTCAACGGTCCGCGCTGCGGGTGCGGCAACAGAGGTTGTCTCGAAGCGTATGCATCAGGCCCGGCTATCGCCGCTATGGGGATGAAAGCTGTCTCCCAGGGCTTGACCACGAAGATAGCTGATCTATGTGAATACGACTTGAACCGCATCACTCCGGAACTGATCGCCCAAGCAGCCGATTCAGGCGATGAGATTGCGAATGAGATTTATGAAAAGGCAGGCTACTATATCGGCATCGCAGCGGCCAACGTATGCGCATCTATCGGGCCACGGCGCATCATCATCGCAGGTGGCGTGGCGCAGGCGGGTGAGCTTTTACTCGATCCTATCCATCACACCATCCGAGAACGTGTGTATGTGATGCCCGTGGAGCAAGTTGAAGTGGTTGCCTCCAAGTTGGGTGATAACGCCGGCGTGATCGGGGTAGCCTGCTGGGCAGCTGCATAACATTCAAAAGATTTTTCTGAAACACATATCATGAATCCTTACATCTCTGATATTCTTTCCCAACCCGCCGCGTTGAGAAACGCAATCAATAATTTCTCATTATCTTCGCTCGACCCAATCCGGCAACGTCTGAACGCTGGAGAGTTTGACCGCATTGTCATCACTGGCATGGGCGCCTCGTACAATGCAGCCTATCCGGCTTATCTTGAGCTTACCAGTCTACCTATTCCTGTCACATTGGTGAACGCCGCTGAACTTCTCCATTACATGGATGGACTGATTGGGTCCCGCACCCTGTTTTGGGCCAATTCGCAATCCGGGCGTAGTGTTGAACTGCTGCGCCTGCTGGAACGCAACGAATCCAACCCCCCGGCCTATATCCTGACATCCGTCAACGACGAGACCAGCCCCCTGGCATCCTTCGCAGACATTTGTTTGCCTATTTACGCCGGGTCTGAAACGACGGTCAGTACCAAAACTTACATCAACACTCTGGCAGTTAATTTGCTTGCTGCACATTTTCTTACCGGAGACGATCTCGAAGCACTTAAGAAAGAAATACTTCTTACTGCAGATAGGATGGAAACCTATCTGACGGATTGGCAAAAGCATGTAAGTACATTGGATACACTTTTGGGAGAATTTAAGACTCTGATCTTGATCGGGCGCGGCGCCTCAATGAGCGCAGTATGGAACGGTGCGCTCATCAACAAAGAAGCTGCAAAATTTCCTCTGGAAGGCATGCATGCGGCCGATTTCCGACATGGACCGATGGAATTGATTTCGCCCGATTTCCTGGGTCTTATCCTGGCCGGATCTCCAACCACATTTGCGCTTAACCACAATCTTGCAACAGATATTGATAAACATAATGGACGAGTGATCTGGATTGACTCAACACCAGACACTTATCTATCAACTTTTATTCACCCGGCAACCACGGATCTGGTGCGCCCCATTGTAGAGATTCTGCCAATACAATTTCTTACAATTGCATTAGCCAAACGCAAAAACATACAACCCGGTCATTTTAGAGTTGTTAGCAAAGTAACAATGAGCGAGTGAGCTTGTTTTAGACAAGTACCGCCACCACTACTCTCTTATGCAAAGACTCCTTATAATTTTTCACACTGGGAATGTGGCTTGGCCTTTGCAGAAATACGCTTACGCCCCGTTGGGATTGATTTATCAAGCAACAGAATTTTATTCTCGTAAACAATCACGCCCAAACTATATTCACCATACGCTTGATGATTTAGACAACTAACCTGTCCATTTCTATCTCAACTCCAACTTCGGAAGGTATTGCAATACCTTTGCTAGGTGCACGGACTGAATTTCATCGCTCCCTGCCAGATCCACGATTGTGCGCGCCAATTTCAATACTCTTTATTCATGAGAAATCATATTCACCTGATAGTGCAACTTTAATCCCGTATTTACAATTGTGCAAGTAGAGGAAACGACCGTTTATCGGTATTTATACTCGCATACCAAATATGAACCTCGCTGGATGTCTTTTTGCGGTGTTGTAAATTCAAGTGTATGAATTTCATTTACCATTCCATCTTTGCTAACAAGTTCATCAACCCTGCACGATCCAGATCGGTCCCATTGGCAAGAATTGCAAACCCTATGTCTCTTTCAGGATAAAGGCGCATAATTGTAGCGAAGCCGGGACCTCCACCGGCATGTTCGAGATAACGAGCGTCAGTCCCCTCGCCTACAGACCAACCCAATCCATGACCGTCAATTGGCGGAGTCACTGTCAGCATGGCGATGGATTCGGATTGTAGGATCAGGTTTCCGTCCAGAGAGCCGCGGTTTAGATAGGCCATCATGAACTGTGCCACATCTGAAGATGGTCCGATTAACCCGGTAGAAGGGGTCGCATCAATATAAACTCTGTTCAACCACAGCAATTTGCCTTGCCGCTGGCGGATCAGCGTATTCGTATCCAGCAAAGTTGGCAGGAGCGGGGTATAGAAATGGACAACCGGTAAAGTGCCAAAGGCTTCGTGCTCGCCCATAGAGGGTGTGTAAACGAAACCGGTCTGGGACATGTCCAGCGGCTCTAAAATATTTTCCGTAATGTATGTTTCATACGATTGACCGGACACCGCTTCGATGACCGCACCCAAAACCATGTAGTTGAAGTTGCTGTAGATAGCCTTTTCTCCCGGCACGAATTTTAGTTTTTTGAAATCGGGCAAATATTTCTTGGTGATCTCAGTTTGATTTCGGGTTGTATCATCATAGTGTACCCAGCTGATCATGGCCGGAATTGTGTCGGGTAATCCGGATGTATGCTGTAGAAGGTGTCGAACTGTGATGATTGGACTGGCATCCGAAGGATAGGTTACCTCAAACCAGGGTAAATATTCCCTGACAGGGTTGTCCAGATCCAGTTCCCCTTGTTCTCGTAACTGCATGATGGCAATAGCAGTGGGAATCTTGGTCATGGACCACCAATGGTAAACAGTATTTGTTTCGGCTTTTACTCCACCCGGTCCATCTGCATATCCAAAGGCATTCTCATAGACAATGTCCCCATCCTTGACCACAACCAACGATAACCCAGGCGGATTACCCGATCTGACCAATCGATTCAGATAGGATTCCAGCTCAACCACATCGCCAACCTGATCTGGTGTTCCCGGGGCATGTGGCGCGAAAGCATATAACCCCACAATTACGATCAACAGGAAAATGACAAATCCAGGCAGCATATTTCGGAATTTTCTCATTCTAACCTCATTCTTTTAGTTGCAGGTATTCGGTTCACAGAAATCAGTGTCAGGTTGAGGGAGTGGACCCTGGTGAGCATGCCAAACAGGGCCGCCTGATCGACAAACGATCCGCTTATCACAGTCTCTCCGTCGGGTTCATTGTGAATAGTCAACCCGTCAAACCAATCCGTCCAACTTTCTGAAAGATGATTTTCCACACGGATTTCGTAATTTTTTGGTTTATCCATTTTCGTGATCCAATAATTCCGGCGCCAGTAAGACCAGGTTGCCGGTCACCTGACCACTTTCAAGCAATCCGTAAGCTTTGACAGCTTCCAGAAGGGGATATTTCTCTGCGATGATCGGTTTAATTTTTTCCTCTTCCAAAAGCTTGAAAAGAGCAGTCCAGTCTTCTTTGAAGAGCCCTACTCCTAACCTATGGGTACCATATCCCTCGATCGATTTGCCATTCGGCGACAGGTTATAGAAGATGTATCTCACCAGGAAGCGCAAAAACCCGGAAAAACTCTGCGGCGCGCCATAAGAAACAAGCATACCGCCGCGCTTCAGCACAGCTAGACCGGGCTTGAAGTATTCTTCATCCATACCGTTGAAGACATAATCGATGCCTTCCGGTTCTGCCTGTTGAAGAGCCTCTACAAAACCCTGAGTGTGATAGTCGATGGGCGTTGCTCCGTATTCGGCCAGAATATGGTGCTTGCTGGGAGAGGCCAGCCCATACATCTTGAGTCCAGCCAGCCTGCCAAGCTGCAGGAATGCAGTCCCCACGCCCCCGCTGGAACCGATCAAAAGCACCTTTTCCCCGGCTTTAACTTTTGCAACCCGATGCAAAATCTGGTATGCAACCAGATAGTTCAAGATCAGCGTCACAACTTCAGCCGGGTCGAGGGTCTCAGGAACCGGAACCAATTCATTGGCATCCCAATAGATAAACTCCGCATGGCTGTTGTATTGTGTCAAACCAGCAACGCGGTCTCTATCCTTGACACTGGTTACGCCTTCCCCGATAGCATCTACGATACCTATAAAGGAATAGCCGGGTACGTAGGGCGGTTTCTTCAAAAAGGGCCGATTTCCAACTCGAATAGCGATATCGTCCTGGCAAACAGGCGTAGCAAGAACCCGGATGCGTGCTTCACCTTCCATAGGTAGGCGCAGTTCGTCCTCTGCAATTTGAATACCCTCCAGGCCGCCTCTTTGAGTAACGAGAATGCTTTTATATTTCATTTCTTTCTCCCAATTTATTGAACCCTGGAGATTATAGCAAGGCCACAATCTCCAGAATTCATGAAGTTCAGAGTAGGTAACTTTATGATTGTCCTCTTGACAGCAGGAAAATGGCGAGCGTTGAGGAAATCAACGCCAGCAACGGCGCCACTTTATGGATATTCAGTACCAAATCCGGAAGTTGCATTTCTTCGCGGGTAAGAAAAGCACCGGTTGCAATCAGGGCCAGAAGCAGAAGCGCACTGATGACCATGAGTCCTATCTCGATGAAAAACTTCCCATCTACTGATTTATATAGCTGGTTAATGGTCATACCAACCAGAACCGCTGTCCCAACGGCGATGAGTTTGTGTAGGGTGACCAGCCCGATGTTGAGCGGTCTACTCGAATGGCTGAGGATCACACCGGAAATTAAGGTGAACAGGAACAAGATTCCAGCGCCGATCAGTTTGCTTGTGATTGTATCCATTTTCAAAATCCCTGGTTTTGTTGTAATTGTATTCATTTTCATTCTCCGAGACTCATTCTTTACCCAACTGATAGAGCTTCCAGCCGACTGCGGTGAACCAGACAACGAAGAGAGACCACCACCAGAAGTAATTTACGTTCAAGACCGGCCACAGCGCCACAGCGATGAAACAGACAATACAGGTTGCGATGCCCAAATAGCCAAGGCTCTTGTGGAAAACTCCCTTCAGCATAGCGAAAGAGAAAAACAGAATGCCAACTCCCATTAGGGGTTCGTAGAGAGGGTTGAAGGCATTGTTAATGGCCATCAGGCTCTCGGCGGCAGCGCCTAACAGTATCTGTTGCTCAGCCGACGCGGTTACAAATCTATCGCTCAGATAGATCGTCCCCAAAAGTACCGGGTAGTAGGCTATGAACAAAATCTGAGTGACAACTGAAATCACAGCGCCTAATGTGGCGTTAATTTTATCGAAGTGCTTTAGAGCCACAAAAAGCGCCACGAAAGCCACAATCATCAAGATGCTGGTTCCCAACACCAGGGTTTGGAGGGCAAGCCACCAAAATTTATTCGCAGCGATAAAACGCAGGAATTCCAGGCCACCATATTCTGCAGTCGATTCGAAATATCCCATCGTCAAGACTGATATTGTCGGTACAACAAGTGCAAGAACGATATACAGGATGGCTGAAATGCCTCCAACCCGATAAAGGCCTTTCCATGATGGGTCTACTCCAGCAACGGATTTTTCCGCTGATTTCTGTGGGATAGACACTGCTCTTTCTTTACTTTGATTTGCCAACATTTTTATGCTCCTTTTCTCATTGGTTCTGTTTCTTACTTACACTATACGTTGCAGAACATAAAATGTCAGTGGACCCAGGTAGTATCTTTATTAATAGAAAAAGGTGTACCTTCGTACACCTCCAAATCAGAGAAAGAAAATTCAATTAGTTTTTAGGCAACAATCCAAGCTCGCGTGCCCGGGCGACTGCCTGGGTGCGGCTGCTAGCATTCAATTTTCCATAGATATTGCTCGTGTGTTTCTTGACGGTGCGCACTGTGATGACTAGTTTATCAGCGATGGTTTGATTGGAATCCCCGATGGTGAGCAGCTCCAGGACCTCCATCTCACGAGGGGTCAACTGCTCAATCAAGCCATTTGCCTCGATTGTTGCCTGAGGAATTGGAGATTTACTTATCTCATCGAAAGCTTCCAAAAGTCTTTGAGCATATTTCTGTACCCGCTCAGGCGTGGACCGTTGACCTGCTACTGCATTCAACAACGGAATCAACTCAGGACCTTCCTCTAAAAACAACAGGACATGGCCCTGCGGTTCAGCAAGTTCAAAAGCCTGCTCTAAACTCTCAATGGCATCCGTAGAATGACTCTTGCCATCCTGCTTATGATAAGCCATCGCCCTTATTAGATGGACTTCGATCAAACGTCCTAGACGTATATCCGGCCCGGCCATAGCCTGAAGTTCATCCAGTACTTGAAAGGTTTTCTCGACTTCTCCCTGAGCGAGGTAAATCCGCGCAAGGATCACCTCGATGATTTCCAGGAATATTAAAGGGGGGCGAGCGGTCTCATCGCGGTTGAGTGTCTCAGCCAAGGGAGCAGCCAGACGTTTTAGATGATCAACATTTCCTTCAGCCAGCGCAATTTGAATTTGCCTGGTAACAAGGTCGAAAGTTCCTACCTCTGGAATTTGTTGGGACATCTTGATTTCATTTTTTGCCCCACTCAGATTTCCTCTAGCCTGGTACAACCGAGACATTTGCAACTTGCCAATAAAAATACCATCCAGACCTCCCTGGCGACAGAGATCCATACCTCGTTGTAGATAGTTTTCCGCCGCATCCAGATCATTCCATTCAAGATGAACGCAGCCCAACCCGATGTAACCCTCTCCTGCGGGAAGGAATACTTTCTTACTCTTTACACTGCTTGCCGTATCCCCTTTAGATAAGTTTACCGGGACCATATCGACAATTGTTTGATACGTTTTTGCCGCTTCACGCAAATACCCACAATTAATTTGAATGAGACCTTTCGCCATCAAAGTATGGGCCGCTAAACGATACTCACCGGCAGCAATTGCCTGTGAAAGACTCTCCTCATATAATCGTTCTGCTTCTTCCGCTCGACCTTCCATATCGTGAGCAGTAGCCAGAGCAGAATTGACGCGGGCGCGTGGAGCCAGATCGTCTGCCGGAAGATAAGTGAGGGCATCCTGCCCTAACCGGATTCCTTCTGATGTACGTCCCGACAATGCAATTGCCCTGCAAATAACTGCCATCAGTTCCCCTTTAAGTCGATCGTTTTCAGGCGATGATGGTAGAGACTTGAGCAGACCTTCCTTCTCTTGGATAGCCATTGTAGAGAGGTCAGCTTTGTTTTGTAAAACATCAACCCAAAATTGGTAAAAAGCCAGGCCAGGATGGGCATCAAAAGTCGCTTCAGGGAAAGCTTCCAGCCAGCTATTCAGTATGTTCAATTGACCGGTAAAAATCAAATCACGGGCAGCTTTTTTGACCAGTGCAACGGCTCTTTCAAAATCTTTTGCTGCCAGTACACTATTTACAGCTTCGGGAATAAATCCATTGCGTTCGTACCAGTCTGCGGCGCGGAGTTGCAACGCAGCAATCTCTTCGGACGAGTAACTTTGTCGCAGACGGGCATTCAACAGGTCAGCGAATAGATGATGATAGCGAAACCATTTCCCTTCACTGTCCAATGGAATGACAAAAATATTTTCCCGGTGAAGGTCTTGAAGGATGGCCTGACTATCCTGGCAATCTGTGACAGCTTCACACAAGCCTGCGTTCATGCGTTTGAGCATGGATGTTTGTAGCAGAAATGTTTGCATCTCTTCGGGCTGGCGTTGAAGCACCTCCTCTACCAGGTACTCAGCCACGTAGATGTTACTGCCAGTAAAAGCCTTAACGAAGGCAGAGATATCATCTCGCCCTTGCATGGAGAGCGCTGCTAACTGCAGGCCGGCAATCCAACCCTCCGTGCGTTCTTCCAGAGCAGCCACGTCCTCCGATGATAAGTCCAGATGCATTGTCCGGTTCAGGAATGCAGTCACTTCTTCGATGCTGAAGCGCAGGTCCTGGGTGCGGATTTCGACCAGACGATTTCGGGCACGGTAGCGGGCCAGGGACCATGGAGGATCGATGCGAGTCGATAAAACGATGTAAAGATTGTCCGGGAGGTGATCGATCAGAAATCCCAGACTTGCGTGAATGGAAGTGTTTTGGATTTCGTGATAATCATCCAAAACGAGCACAACCTGCTCGGCGTAAGTTACGAAATCATTAATCAGGATCGTTGGAATTGTTTCATCTGGCAGTGCCTGGGGTGAGTCCAATAACTCCAACACTGCCTCGCCAACACCCTCCAGAGTAGATTGGCAGGCGTTGATCAGGTATGTCCAAAACTGAGAGGCATCATTATCTCCTTCATCTAAAGACACCCATGCCACTGACCGTTGGATCTGCGAAGCAAAATCGCTCAACAGGGTGGTCTTCCCGAATCCTGCCGGACCGGAAAGCAATGCAAAACTGCCCGGCGTGTCAATTCCGGACAGCAGTTTTTCAGTCAGGTGGGAACGCTGAATAATATTTTCTCTTGCAGGTGGAATAAAAAGCTTGGTAGCGAGCAAAGAACCGGGCATCTTGATTAAGATTATACTTTACGCCGATTCTGACAGATTGGTCTGGAAATATCATCCGGCACAATCCAAAATTCGTTTGAATAATCATGATAAGATATTTACCGAAAATCTGATGACAGTGTTACTTGCCACGAAGCTTCGCCAGCCAGTATTGCCGAAAAAACGTATTGAGCGTTCAAAACTCATCGGCCGGCTAAATGAGGGTTTGGAATCCGGTCATCAGGTATTTCTCGTCTCAGCGCCAGCCGGGTTTGGAAAAACAACCTGCATCAGCGAGTGGTTAGATAGGTTGGATTGGCCTGTGACCTGGTTGTCCCTGGATTCGAGCGATGATGATCCAGGGCGTTTTTTCACCCATTTGCTGGCTGCTCTTCAAAAGATAGATGAGCATATCGGCCGTGAAATTGCGGGGATTTTACACTCAGGACATCTGCCTCCGGTTGAGATGATCAGTATTACCCTTATCAACGACATCCTGGATTTCGAGGGTGAATTCTTGCTGGTTCTGGATGATTTTCACTTTATCCAGGACCGTTTCATCCTCGAATTTCTGGAAACACTGGTGTCTAACATGCCCCACCCGTTACATATGGTTCTGATCACACGGGAGGACCCGTCCCTACCGCTGGCGCAACTTCGGGCGAATAATCTCCTGACCGAGATTCGGGCAAGTGATTTGCGCTTTACCAGCCATGATATCGGTCGTTTCCTGAAAGATGTGATTGGGCTGTCCCTTTCTCAAGCAGACATCTCCACCTTGGAAGACAAGACCGAAGGCTGGATTGTCGGATTGCAACTCGCCGGCCTGTCCGTTCGCAATCAGCAAGATCCCTCTGGCTTTATCGCAAATTTGAGTGGGAGTCACCGGCATATTTTGAGTTACCTTACCGAACAGGTCCTTAATCAACAATCGGAGGGGATCCGAAACTTTTTGCTCGAAACTTCCATCCTGGAGAAACTTAACGGCGACCTGTGCAATACAGTCACCGGGCGTTCGGACGGTCGTGCTATGCTGGAACGGTTGTTCAATGCCAACCTGTTCCTGGTCCCCCTGGACGACGAGGGAGAATGGTATCGTTATCACCATCTGTTTGCCGATTTGTTGCGTACCCTGCGAAGCGCTCTTCACGAAGAAATGACCGCCGAATTACACAAACGCGCCAGCCGGTGGTACGCTCATGCGGGGATGACGAGCGAGGCTATCCAGCAAGCTCTGTCCGCAAGAGATTATCCAATGGCCGTGAACCTGCTCGAAGAGCACGCGATGGATATGATCATGCAGGGCTATGCCAAGACCGTGAATGCCTGGGGCCAGGTGATACCGGATGAATGGAAATCGCAAAGCCCCAGAATAGACCTGGCATTTGCATGGGCGCATGTATTGCGTGGCGCTTATGCTCAGGGGGCAACGTATTTGGATCATCTGCAAACAACCCAGGCGGGTGCTTCATCCGGGGATGAAGACGCTTTGATTCGAGCTGAATGGCTGGTTCTGCAATCTTTGATGATGTACATGCAGGGTAAGACAGAAGAGTGTATGGACATGGCCACCCGGGCGCTGGAACTCGCGCCAGAGCGGGACAGCCGGGTGCGCAGCCTGGCGTATTATGTGCAGGCCAGCGTCTACTGGCTCATGGAAGAATTCTCACGCGCTGCCAAGATTTACCGAAACTCCATCGAACATGGCCGGGCGGCGAAAAACCCGGTCGCTGAGATGATGAGCACGGTCGGGTTGGCCGGGATGCTGCTCGAACACGGTCAGCTGCATCAGGCTTACGAAGTTGCTTCCCAAGCGATTGAACGGATCGAGCGCTCCGGCACGCTGCCACCCATCAGCGCGGTGGTGTATGCTTTACTTGGGGATGTACATTATCAACGGTACCAGCTCGAGGAGTCACACCGATACATAAAACATGCTCTGCATTTGAGCATGCTGGGCGGGGCCAATACGGTCACGGTTATCTGTCATGCGTTCCTGGCTCGTCTCTACCAGATTGAAGGCGATCTGGAGGCCGCCGCTGGTGAGATTCAGGAAGCTGCCGACCTGATTCCGGTGGATGCGCCCGAGTATGTGCGGCAGGAAGTCGTTGTACAGCAGGTTCGCATCTACCTGGCCTGCAACCGGCTTGCTGCGGCTGAGATGGCGCTTCAAAGTCAGGGCTTTACCTTTGGTGAACGATTCGTTTACCCTGAACTGCCTCTCGGTGAGAGTATTTCCTATTACGCCGGTTTGTTATATAGCAGCGCTTTGCGCATCCTGCTGTACCAGGCTCGGGCTGGGGAGGATCCGGTCATCGTGAAGCCCGGAATCGAACTGGCGGACCGTCTGCTCTCCCGGGCTTTTGAAAGCCAGCAACTGCTTGTCGCATTGGAAGCGTTATTGCTGCGCGCCCAGATGAACGTTGAGCTCGGGAATAGTCAGGCCAGCCAGGCAGATTATCTCCGCGCACTGGAACTGGCCGCGCCAGAGGGCATCATCGGTGTCTTCATCGAACACAGCCAACCCGTAGCGGAAGTGCTGGCAGACCTGAGCAAACGGGATCAGCTTGGGAGCGTCCGACCGGATTATCTCAATTGCATCCTGGAGGCTTTTTCCGGAACGCATCCAACCCGTGACGAAGAGCCTGCTCCCGTTTCATCAGCCGGCACCGGACCGATGACATTAATCGACCCGCTCACCGACCGGGAATTGGAAGTATTGCGTTTGATGGCTGAAGGGTTGAAATACAAGGAAATCGCCTCAGAACTCATTGTCTCCCTGAACACCGTGCGATACCATGTCAAAGCTCTTTATAGCAAGCTCAACGTGAATAACCGTACGCAGGCCATCGAAAGGGCACGCCAACTCAAGATTTTGTAAGCTCAAAATCCTACATCATTTTTCCAACGCGGACTACATCTTTGTGTGGTCTGCGTTTTTTCATGTTGGGGCAAAATATGAAAGTCCTGGTGAATGTCTGCAGGATAAGGAGTCAGACAACATGCAAGCAACCTATACCTATCAAATCGAGGTGCAAGGCCAGGTGGATGAAATGGATTTCAACAGGACCAGCCCGCTCCAGGTGACTGTGAAGAGAGCGGACTCAGTGGCAACTTTGTTTACGCTCCGTGCTGACCAGTCGGGATTTGTCGGGCTGATACGTCACCTTCATCACCAGGGGTTCGTGCTCCTGTCCATGTCGCGCACATAGGAAATGTTTAAGAAAGGAAAAACCATAACAATGATTCAAGAATCATCCTCTTTTGAGAACCTGAATGCAACACGTGTGATTGCCACAACAATCGGCGTGTTCTTCGGATTGTTTTCCGGCGTAAACCACGGAATCTTCGAATTGCTTCAAGGTAATCAGCACACGGATGGCCTCGTTATCAACGCTATCGGCGAAGCGCAAAGATTCTGGGTTGAAGGCACTGAACCGGCTTTCACCCTCATTCCAAATTTCATGCTCACTGGTATCGCTGCGATCATCGTTGGCCTGGCAATCGTAATCTGGTCGCTCTGGTTCCTACACGGCAAAAACGGGCGGACTGTCTTCTTAGGGCTGTTCGTCCTGAGCTTCCTGTTTGGTGGCGGTATTGGCCAGGCCTTCTTCTTTATCCCAGCCTGGGCCTTCGCCACACGCATGGACAAGCCGCTGACCTGGTGGCGAAAACTGTTGCCGCGTGGAGTATGGCCATTCCTGTCCAAACTCTGGGTTATCCTGCTCGTGTTGGCCACCATCTCCATGCTGATTGGCCTGGAGATGGCTATTTTCGGCTATTTCCCCGGCTTAACTGATTCTGAAACGCTACAAAATGTGAATATGGCCTTTGTATTTGGTTCAGCCATTCTGTTTGTGCTTTCGTTCATCGCCGGGTTCGGTCACGAACTCAGGAGAATGGAACTACACCTGAGATAAACGAGGATGAACAAGGATTAATTACAACTACTATTGAAGAAAGGATAATTCCCATGATTAACATTCTGTTCGCTATATTTTTAATCTTGCACGGCCTGGTCCATATGTTGTACTTTGGACAGAGCGCAAGGGTTTTCGAGTTACAACCTGGGATGGCCTGGCCAGATGGCTCGTTGGCCTTCTCAAGACTGCTCGGGGATTCGGCAGCCCGGAATCTGTCCAGCGTTTTATTGGTCCTGGCGGCGATTGGGTTTGTGATAGGTGGAGTCGGCATCCTTACAAAACAAGCCTGGTGGCGGCCAACGATCGTGGCAGTATCTTTGTTCTCCAGTGTGATCTATCTTCTCCTTTGGGATGGCGGTTTCCAGCATCTGGACAACAAGGGCGGAGTCGGTATTTTGATCAACCTGGCGATTCTGGCTGCCCTGCTGATATTTCAATGGCCCAGATTCGATTTCTAACCATAAACGGATCAAATAGTGGTAGTGGCAACGTTGCTGTTTGGAACATTATGACTTTGCCTGTTCAGCCAGGTGTGCCTGATAAGCCTTCCAGCCGGAGCACCAGGTCGAGTGCCAGCGCCAAAGCCGTGCCATAAAGGATTTGGGGTTGGATTCCGCTTTCTGGCGCATCGGGCAGGTTTCACAGCCAAAGGTTTTTTCGGTAGAAGGGGTAGCGTTGTTTTCCATTTGATTCTCCTTACGTGGTCGCGATTTCTATATTTTTTGTTTGGGTGTGAGAATGCCTTCGTCAACATCCTCACACCCGGTATGGTTCGATTTATGAAACCACCTGCGTCTGGATAGGTCGTTCTGAAGTTTTCCTGTTATTGGACAGTGTCACCACTCCACCGACAATCCATAGCGTGGCAGCCCATGTGAGTATCCAGGTCAAGAGAGACACCCCGGATAATTCGGCAGGCACAAGCGCACTCAGTCCTGCCATCAAACTGGTATGCATAAGCACGGACACGAGCAGGCTTTCCGTCCGGTCGTAGACCCATACCATCAGTATCCGGTAGGGCGGCAGCCAGGAGAAAAGTTGTCCGAGTAAAAGGACCAGTGGGATTGTGGCGGAGAACGTGTCGCTCTTCCAGAAGGGAGGAAAGTGCCACGCGCCCCACACGAACCCCACGATGAGCCCGGTAGTCAGGACACTGTAACGCCGCTTCAGTCTGGGCACAGCGAACCCTGTCCAGCCGAGTTCCTCGAAGAGGCCAACAACCAGGCCTGCTGCAATTGAAGACAGCACAAGGGCGGGCTTATCAGTGGATGTGAATATGGAGGGTTGGAATTCAGAGGAGATGAGCGAGAGCCCGAGCAGTATCGTGGTGACCATGATCGGAGCAGCCAGCAGCGCAACGGCATACCATTGGGCGTCTACTTGCCACTTGAATAAACGGGAAAATAATCGGCGAAAGCCTGCCCGCCCATCGAGAAGGCCAGTCAAAAGCAGACCTGCTCCACTGGGGCCAATGAGCATCGCCATATAGACAAGCGCTCCGGATGTTTCGAGTTGCTCATCCGTGATCGGGAAGCCTCCTGGAGAAACTGCTAACGCCATACAGCCCCAGGTAAAAATAAGCGTCAGGACAAAATAGGTCAGCACCGCGTGTTTCTTGATGAAAGATTTAAGGGTTGTCATGGAATTCTCCTTTTATTCTGAAGAACCTTTGCTAGAAACTGAGATCAATTTCAAATTGAGATCGCGAATGCGTTCGAGCAGTCCGTGGAGCGCTGCCTGATCGGGGAGCAAGCCTGAAAGCAGGGTCTCATCTTCTTCCTGAAGCGACAACTCCAAGCCTGCAAACCAATCCGACCAGCGTGGATCCAGATAGCCCTTGATTTTGATCTCGTAAAATTCCGGCAAAGTGGTCCTCCTTAATGCGTATCTGCCTATAGCTTAACGCGCGGCGAGAGAGCCCGCATCTGCCAAACGGGATATTTAGGGGGTTATTTATTTGTTTCTTGAGAGATAAGGGGGTTAGGGAAGAATGTTTAACTGTCGAGCGCGGGCAACTGCCTCGGTCCGGTTGGCAACGTCGAGTTTGCGATAAATGCTGGCTGCATGGGCTTTGATGGTCCCCCGTGCTACTATGAGCTTATCTGCGATCTCCTGATTGGTCTTGCCCAACGCGATGTGGCCAAGGACTTCTACCTCACGCGGGCTCAAGGTCTCGACCAAAGCCTGTTCCGTGCTTCCCGAGCGATCGCCGGTCGAGGATCTCTTCTCTTGCGGCATCATAATCGTTTGTGATTCCGCGTCGAATTGGGCGAGCAGGTGAGTGACGTAATCCCGCAAAGGACTGGAATCGATATGTTCCAGCCACTGCGTAAGCAGCATGCGCATGGGCTGGCCTTCGTCGAAGTAGATGCGCGCGTAACCTTCCGGTTCAGCCAGGGTCAGGCTTTTGGTCAAGACGTTAATCGCCTGGCCTGTATTTCCCATTTTTTGCATCGCCAATGCTTTGAGGAGCGTAATTTCGATAAGCCTGCCATTTCTCCCACTTGCTTTGGCATTCTCCTCCAAACGAGACAATAACTGAATGGCTTCATTGAGTTTGTCCTTAGCAAGCAATACGCGGGCCAGGGAGATGCGAGGCAATTCGTTCTCAAACTCCAGTTGACTTTCTACGCTAAAGCACTCCTTTTGAGATGCAGCCCAGCGGTTTGCGGCCTGTAAATCGCCTTGAACCAACCACAATTTGGCCCGAACATATTCGACTGCGTAACGCGCCTCTGGAAAAACACCTCTTGTTTGAACGAGGTGGACCGCTTTTTCTAGTGATTTGGTTGTCTCCATCATATTTGCTCGAGCCAGATGAATTCGCGCCAGAGTGATATAGGCCAAGGCCTGATCGTCAGCCTTATCCCACTTGGAAATCAAGGTCAGGCCTTTATTCATATGAACCAGAGCAGTTTCCAGATCGTTCCATTCACGTAACAGCTCTGCGATTCCAATTTCAATCAGGGCCCTGGCTCCGAGATGTTGATCGCTTTGGTCAGGGATTACCTGCATGGCGGTTTGGTAAGTGTCATATGATTTATGCAGCAGACCCTGGTTGGCGTACAATCTGGCCATCACGCAGGACGCGGCAACCGTGTTGATAATGGCACCGACATCCATGCCCGTTCGGATCATCTCGTTCAAGTTCTGGCTGGCGTTGGCATAATCACCGCTCAAAAAGTATTCATATCCGAGAGTGATGCGGGTATCTAGCTGCAAAGCCAGATTATCGTCAGGGATGTGTTTGCGAGCCTCAAGACATAACTCGATGGCTTGAGGAAGGTCCCCGCGCATGGCAGTGATCCGGCTTTTTACGTAGTCTAGGTGACCTCGGATCGATTGGACCTCGGGAGTAGCAGGCTCAGAGCGAATGCGCTTCTCGGTCTCTCCTAACAATTGAGCAGCCTCCTTTAATTCCCCAAACCAGGCATGACTGTATGCTTCATAAATGCATAACCAGGGCCGGCTATGGACCAGTTCTCTACTCAGATTCCCTATCCAATAACGCATCCCGGACATTTCTCCCTGACTTACCAATTCCATGTAGTTTTGTTGGATGAACCGCTCGACCATCTCAGCGTCTGATGCCAGGGCTGCATGATAAATTGCATCCAAAATCGAGCCGTTTTGTGCATGCCATTCAGCGGCGCGGATGTGTAATTTTGCTATGCCTTTGGCATCGAACGATTTTTGGAGTTGTGCTCTCAGCAAGTCTGCAAACAGGTGGTGATAGCGGTACCATGTCCGCTCATCATCCAAAGGCACCAAAAAGAGATTGACTCGCTCCAGATACTCCAGGGTGGAAATCGATGGGGGATGGACTGGCTTTTCTGAACGTGAAAATAAATCATTTCCTTCATTAGTCGATTCTTCGTCGCTTAACATGATGGCATCGCAAAGTGGAGGGGTCAACCTTTCCAAAATCGATGTGTGCAGAAGAAAACGCTGGATTTCCGGCAACTGTCTGACCAGCACCTCTTCGAGCAAGTAGTCAAGGATATAGCGGTTCGTGCCCGAGAATCCTTCAATAAAGCCGAGAACATCTTCGCGATTTTGCATAGAGAGCGCGGCCATCTGTAAACCGGCAATCCACCCTTCCGTGCGCTCTTCGAGCATCGCAACCGAACCGGAGTCCAGGTGGAGTTCCATGATGTCGTTCAGGAACCGGGTTGCTTCCTGCTCGGTAAAGCGAAGATCGGCAGCCCGGAGTTCCACCAATTGACTGCGGGCGCGCATCCGGGCTAAGGGAAGCGGAGGGTCCGAACGGCTTACGATTACCAGATGGAAGGAATTTGGGCAATGCTCAAGAAGAAAAGTTATCCCCTCATGTACTGCCTGGCTGTTGATAAACTGGTAGTCATCCAATACTAAAGCAATATCCCTAACTGCAATTTCCAAATCATTAATGAGACTGGTCAGCACCATTTCCGGTGGAACTGACTGCATTTCCTGCATAATTCGGGCAGCTTCATTACCAATTTGGTTGTCGACGCCTCGTAAAACTGCAATCAGATAATTCAGGAAACGACCTTCCTGGTTATCGTTCTTATCTAGCGACAGCCAGGCCACAGGCATGTCAACCGCAGCAATGCCAGTTGCCACCAGGGTGGTCTTACCAAATCCAGTGGGAGCAGTAATCAAGGTGAGCGGGCCGCGCAGTCCTTGCGCGAGTTTTTCCTGAAGCCTCGACCGGGAAACCAGCCCGTGCCGGGTAAATGGTAACTGCAGCTTTGTGCGGATGATTGCATCAAGATTTGGCATATAGTGGATTCAGGCATCCTTATAGATTTAATAAAGCTTCAATTCAAATAGTTTATATCACATCCCCTTAACAAATATTTTTCAGGAAAGTGCTGCATCAACCCGGGCATCTGAATTTCCAAAGATTTCCGTGATGTTCGAACACATCCGTTATATACATGGGACGGTCATCACTACCACCTAGTGGATTTTCTGCCGCCCCCACGCAGCCTTCACCCGGCCCCCTTATCGATGCCGAACTCTCACCCAGGCAGTCGCTGCTCAACTTTTCATAATCCACGCGCGAGACCTCGATATGGATGTTGATGCGGTCTAACATAGGGCCAGAAATGCGCTTCTGGTAATTTGTCACCGTCGAATGAGAGCAAGTATATGGCTTTTGCGAATTGCCAAAAAAGCCGCATGGGCAGGGTTACACACAAGAACTCAGTTTTTTCATGTTCATTAAAAGATGACTGTTAAGTTTGGGCGTTTACTATTTATTGCAGGAGCAGGGCGGAGAACTTACCTGGGAATCGGACATATTTGTTAAACGCCGCTAAAGGCTGAAAAACCACCGTCAATCGGAATGACCGCTCCCGTCACAAAAGCGGAGGCGGGCGAGATCAGCCACATCGTCGCCCCGAGCAGGTCTTCGGGAGTTCCGAAGCGATTCATCGGGGTGTGATCAAAGATGGATTGCCCACGCGGGGTCAGTTCACCAGTGTCCTTATCCGTTAGCAAGAAGCGGTTTTGTTCCGTCAAGAAAAATCCGGGCGCGATTGCGTTGACGCGGATGCGCGGTGAGTGATTTTGCGCCATGTGCACAGCCAGCCATTGTGTGAAGTTGTTGATAGCTGCCTTGGCGGCTGAATAGGCGGGAATGCGCGTCAGCGGGCGAAAAGCGTTCATCGAAGAGATGTTCAAGATCACGCCCTCGCCACGTTCTGCCATACTGCGTCCAAACACTTGACACGGCAGGATCGTGCCAAGCAGGTTCAGATCCCCAACGTGACGCAGCGCATCCAGCGGCAGATCGAAAAAGGATAAGTCGGGCCTGGTGGTCGCAGACGGATGGTTACCGCCTGCTGCATTGATGAGAACGTCCACCACGCCAAATTCGCTCTCGATAGTTTCCCGTGCCTGCTGCAAAATCTCAGTTTTAAGCACATCGCCGAAGACGCGTATCCCCCGCCCCTTAACTCCTTTCGGGAAGCGTTTGATGACCTTTTGCGCTAGTTCCTGATCGCGGTCGAGCAAGACAACATTTGCATTAAGCCCCATCAGTGCGCAGGCGATTTCACCACCCAACACCCCAGCCCCACCGGTGACCACCACCATGCGCTCGGAAAAATCATACAGCGAATTTAGTTCTTCCAGGTCCATCTATATTCCTTACAGTTTAGCCCAACAAACTCAAGTGCTTATCAAAGTGAGCTTTCAAACCATCATAATAGGCGCCATCATGTTTAACAAGCGCCGCTATCAGTTCTTCGCCAAATTTCGACAGCGCAGAACCAAATGTGACATGCAACACTTCACGCGCATGGAAATCATCCAGCAGCACAGGCAAGTCATCGGTTTCCGGCAGCTTGCTTAGTTCCGCTGAAACATGGTAAGTTTGCCTGTCCGTTTCATAGCGCCCATGACCGAGCGCATATATTTTCAAGAACAGATCAGGCTCATATTTTGCCAGCACCCGCAGGGCTTCGAGATAACTTGTCCCGGCTGTTTTGACGTGCAACCGCTTGCCCCAATGCTTTGCCAACAATGGGTAGACACTGAACTTGTCCGAACCCGAGTGCAAACTCAATTTGTACGTCCCAAAGTGGGCAGTCACGGCGGCGTGTTTCTCAAGCTCGGCATCCAATGCATCCAAATCACCAATGTAGTCCACGCCCTTTTCAAAGCGACCGATGAAGCGTGGCGCCAGCGAGGTGAATTTCACCCCCGCCCGCGTCAACTCACTGGCGATAAAGAAATGTTCGAGCGGCGTGGTGGGTGCATCGGTCTCGTCTACTGACATCTCAAAGTCAAAATCATCCTTCAAGTCAGACAAATGCCTGAACATCGTGACCACGTGCTGGATAGCTCTACCATACTTGACGGTTGCCCGCATCAACGATTCCGCATCGAACTGACCCCATATTTGCTCATCGTTTCCGGACAAATACATAGCTGATAGTTCATCCCAATTAGACGCCGCAATCTTTTGCTTCAACACTTCGACGGAATCGGCATCGGCGGCATTGTCCACATGTTCGCCGGGATCAACAGTGAAGAAAGTGTACCCAGCCTGAACAAACAGTTCCAACTCATCGACAGATTTCAGGTGATCGGCATCCGCGCCCCATGGAGCATCCCATTTTGCGGCCTCGACAGCGCGTTTTGCATCGTCGATGACTTGCTGCAGGGAGCGCCCCGTGCGCGCGTTCTCTCGCACAGACTGTTGGGCAAAGACCGGAGCGAACTTCGTACCACGCGCCGCAGCGATATGCCCAGGTGTAGCAAGACCAAGACGGTCGCCAAATCCAAATGAAGGTGTAAGTCTTAGTGGTGAAAGCATGTTGAATCCCTTTATAAAATTGGGGGGAGAAAATTGTTTATCTCTCAGTGAACCGATCCATTGTATTTACTTTGGATCAAGGCTTCCACTTCGGCCAGAGTGCGGTTGAATGGTCCCTGGTTTTCCATTTTCAAACTAGTGACAGCTGCCGCCCAGATACTGGCCTCCGCTGGAGATTTTGTCAGCCGCATCGACACATAGCTGCCGAGACAGGTATCGCCGCGGCCACTGCGGCCACTCATATTTTGCGGATAGAAGCGGCGGTCGAAGAATTCGTCATTGGCATACACCAGCACGCCCTCTTTGTGAGTCAATACGATTTCTTTGGGCCCCATGGAAGCGAATGCTTTAGCCGCATTGTAAATATCAGATTCGCCGGTGAGATATTCCGCTTCGACCGCATCCGCCTTGAGCACATCCAGGTGAGACAGAGTTTCAGTCATTTCGTCCCAGGGCTCATAGTTAAGTTCATGCTCATGCAAGACACGCACATACCCCTGAACATCCGCCGCAACCAAAATACCTTTTCCGTGCAAAGCCTGAACAACATCCAGCCCGACTTCTCCGCGCAGACTAGAACCGATTACAGCAGATTTCGTTTGTAAATCTTCCACTTCGCAGGCAGTGATCGCATCGGCGGTACCCGTCACAGATAATGTGCGGATATCGGGATTCGTGGTCGGGTATTCGAGCCGCATACAGGTCGATACCGATGTGTACTTTGGCAGACAATCGACCCCGGATCGGGTGAATTTTTCGACCACACGTTCATCTTCGCTGGCAAGATGAGTTACAACAGCAACCTTCACCCCCAAACGGGCGGCGGCATGCGCAGAATAGTTGACAGCGCCACCGTCCACATAAGTGGTACCTGCAGGAGACAAAATCGTATCTTTGGTGTAATTACCGATACAAACCACATCGTAAACTTTGTTATTGAGCATAGAAATGCGACCTTTCAAATAAATTATTTAAGGAACGATCTGCATAAGCACCCAGTAGAATCCTGCACCGACCAGTGCTGTCGCCGGGATAGTCAACAGCCAGGCAACTGCAATTTCCTGCGCAACCCCCCAACGGACTTTGTTCACACGTTCGGCCGCCCCCACGCCCATAATGGCCGAGCTGACTACCTGTGTAGTGCTGACTGGTCCGCCAACCAGGGAAGCGCCGATAATAACAGCTGCACCCGCCAATTGAGATGCGAATCCATCCGCCGGGCGAATTTTAAAGAATTTACCTCCCAAGGTGCGAATGAGTTTCCACCCACCTACCGCCGTGCCCAAAGCAATCATACCGGCACAAATGAGGATGACCCAGGTAGGTACTGCGAAGGTTGTCAAATAACCACCGGTCACCAGGGCAAGCGTGATAATCCCCATTGTTTTTTGCGCATCATTTGTCCCATGACTGAGCGCCAATGCTAGTGCCGTTATAAGCTGGCCGCGCTTGAATAAGGTATTAACGCGCGGCGTTGCATTCCAAGAAAAGATATAGACAAGGCGAAGAATCAAAAAACCAAACAGGAAGCCGATAATCGGCGAAGTGAACAGTGCGATCAAAACCTTTTCCAAGCCACCCAATTGAATGGCTTGCCATCCAGCTCCGATCACTACCGCACCCACAAAACCACCAATTAAGGCATGGGAAGAGCTACTGGGAAATCCCAGGTACCAGGTCAGCAGGTTCCAAACAATGGCGCTGAGCAACGCAGCTACAAGTACCTGAGTGCTGATCGCTTCAGCAGTGACAATCTCATGCCCAATGGTTTCAGCTACGGCTACGCCGAAAATAAATGGGCCAAGGAAATTAGCAACTGCCGTCACACCCAGAGCCATACGGGGGGAAAAGGCCCGTGATGAAATCATCGTTGCCACTACATTGCTTGAATCGTGAACACCATTCAAGAAGTCAAATACAAGGGACAAACCGATGACAATAATTACATAAGTGGTCATTTGAACCCTCTCAAGCTGTCTTGACCACGATATCTGCGATCACGTTGGCGGCTTCATCGCCTCGGTCTGCAGCGTTGCTCAAATGTCGGTACACTTCACGTTGTTTCAAAATCTTCAAAATCGCATCATTATCATTCCCTGTGGTTTCATTGAACAGATTTGCGAGCGCCTCTCTATACACGCCCTCCACCCGATTCTCGAGGGCTTTTGCACGCTGTGCATGTTCCGCAGCTACGCCAATATGTTCTTCCAAGCGTTCAACAGCCATTAACAATTCGTAGGCTGCGTCTTTGAGTAGGGAGGCCATACGCTGCATATAAGCAGACGGCTTCACTTTCAAAATTTCCATCTCGTCAACTGTGGAATATGCATAATCCAGCACATCATCGATTGCCCGCGAAAGAGCGAAAATATCCTCTCGATCAAAGGGTGTGACGAATGTCCGGTTTAGTTCGTCGATCAGGATGCGACGGGCCTCGTCAGCTTCTTTTTCTTTTGTTGTTAGCAGCGCGGCAGCCTTGCTATCCTGGTTTTCCATATAAGTTTTCAATGCTTCCATCCCGTCCATTGTCAGGGCAGCCTGATTATGGATCAACTGGATGAATTTATTTTGGCGTTTTCGAAATAATGCACGCATAGTTGTTTCCTTTTCTAAATAGGCTTTACACAGCCGTGTTCTACTAGATACTTCAAACCGGCTTTTACTTGCTCAGGCGAGTTCGTCATCTGGAGTTCAAAAGTTCGGATTGCATCATCTGGCAAATAGGATGCAATCATATCAAAGTCTACTTCGCCCAGGCCAGGCGCGTAATGGTCGTTAACACCAATCACGTCATGGAGATGAGTCTCGATGATCCGTAATGCATACCGTTGTAGCCAACCCTCATGTGGGTAGAATCCCAAACGGTCCATGGCCTGGGCATGCCCGACATCATAGATAAAGCCCAACTGATCAGGACCCGCCAGGGTTAGCAGCTCACCCATCTCATCGGGGCTGGGGATGTCGAAATAATGGTAGCGGTTTTCAAGTCCGAGACGGATGCGGAACTGTCCGGCATAGTCAAGCAACTCCAGAAGACTTTTCTTCACCGTCTCAAAACACGGACCGATCAGGTCTGCCCGCCGTTTCATCATGTTTTGCTTTTGCTCCTGATATTCGTCCGTTTCCGTCTTCCCGGCATCGAATAGTTTGCGCAATTCTTTTTCGGCGCTCAAATCAGTCGAAACCATCCCACAATGGACAACAATGACCGGCGCGTGAATTTGGTGCGCCAAATCGATACTGCGCCTGATCGACTCCACACCCCGCACCCGGTTCTCTTCATCCGGCGAGGAGATCAGCCAACCGCGCTTTTTCAACTTGTCCGTAGAAACATCTGACGGGCAGGGCTCATGCACGCTGCTGAACTGATATCGGCTCAGGTCAATTCCTGCCAGCATAGTTGAATTGATCTGGTGGTTCAGTTCGATACGGGCATACCCCATGCGACGGGCGGCATAAAAAAAATCAGTAAGTTTCGGGAAGTTCTCCTTGGCCCACATGGTCGAAAGGGATGCATCAAATGCGGGGGGCCATTTTTCCTTTTCCTGGCGGGCAGGGAAAAGTTCCAACAGACCATATAAATCGTCAATGTAATGGTCAGCTGCGAACTCAGGATATTCAGCCTGATGCGCTTCGAAGGTTTCCGGATCGCGCCGGATAATTACTTTTGCAATGCCAGCCTTCCGCGATGGCTGCACATCACGATGAAGCAGGTTGCCAACATAAGCACACTTTGCCGGGTTGATGTTCATGCGTTTGGTCGCCTCAAGCAGAATGGCAGGGTCAGGTTTGCGCATGCCCACAACGCACGAGAGAATAACCGTTTCGAAACAACCTGAGAGTTCCAGTTCGCTGAGCAACTGTGGAGTTTCGATACTGCTAATCGTGTTACTGACCAACCCCAAACGGTAGCCGCGCCGGAATAATTCCAGGATGATTTCTTTGGACTCTGGGAAAATAATTCGATCCCCGGTGGCTGACCGCCAGAACCGGTTGAGTTGCATAGCAAGTTCAGCAATCCGATCAGTGTGCCAATCGGGCAGCATCCACTTAGTCCAAAATTCACGTTCATCGACATCGACCAGGGTTTTCTTGGCCCAGCTTCTATATGCCTTGTTGCGCTCAGTAAGTAACTCTGCAAACTCTTCAGGGGAAGCATCTACGCCGAGCAAATCGACGATATTGCCCACGATCTTTAATTTTGCATCTTCGTCCTTCTTAACAGAACCACGTAGTGTTCCGCCCATATCGAACAAAATAGCTTCAATTTGATCCGTCATACCAGTATTTACCTTTATAAAGTTTCCTTTTCTTGAGAGAGAAGCGGCACATTCAAAATGTCCGCGAAGCTTTCTACATAATAATCAGCTGGGGCATCTTCATCATAATTGAAGGCGATGGTCTTCATACCGACAGCGCGAGCGCCTTCCAATTCGGATTTTTTGTGTCCCAGGAAAACCGTCTGTTCAACGGTCACACCTAACTGCTCTAATGCGGCGCAATAGATCTTCGGATCTGGTTTGCGCACACCGACATCCAGGGAGGAGGTAATCGCATCCCACACATGCCCAAAGCCGCCGCGTTCGAACCAATTCAGTTTGGCATGCAGTGGGTTGGCTGTATCAGTCACAATTCCCAGCAAATACCCCTCGTCTTTTAGAGTGAGCAGGGTTTCTTTCACACCATCAAAGAACTGCACGTTGTTCTCATCTGTTTTCATGGCTTTCAATCCGCGAACAATCTGTTCCGACTGAGTAATACCATACAGGCTCAGGATTTCTCGTTGATATTCTTTCTGATCCATTTCTCCGCGATATGCACGCTGGCGGAGTATAAATCTTTCACTTGCATAAGTTTCTACGGGGTCAATTCCCAACGTCTCGAGAAACTCTGTGAAGAACTTGCCGCGCTCCGGACGATAGTAGAGCAGGTCACCGGCATCAAACAACAAGGCGCGAATCCCGAATGGGGGACCTTCAGCAGGCTGGGGCTTTGGAGAGATGCGTTTGCCTTCCGTCTGCAGAATGTCTAAAAGCTCGGTCATGCATTCGATAACATAGTCTGGGGTAGCGCCTTCATCTAATTCGCCGTGTTCGAAATCGTGTTTGATCTGGACTGCAAGACCGAATCCAGCCCGGCGTGCGCCGAGAACATCGCGAGCGATGCGGTCGCCTACAAAAACACAATGGCTGGTGGGGACCATTGCCAGGCGGGCCGCGTGATGGAAAATGGCAGGTCCCGGTTTTCGACGGCCAAATTTGGATGACAAAACAATCGGGTCGAAATAACCCTCAAGTTTGTATTCCGCTAAATTGGTCGGAACCTGCCCCCGGCTGTTGACATTGCTAACCAGGCCAATCTTCAATCCCATTTGTGTGATCGCTTCCAGTGCAGCCGGAACTTCTGGTCGCATCTTGCGTTCGTAGTAACAGGTTTCTATGTAGCACATCAGGTCTTCGGCAATAGCATCCAATACATTCCGGTCAACTTTGTGTTCAGACAAGATGTATTCGCTCCAGACACGCTGGGGTGGCAGTTCTTCCAGGCTTTCCATACTCCAGACATGGTAGCGTTTCAGGCCGGTAGACACCATTTCAAAAAGTTGCTCATTGCTAAGACTCAGGTCAATCCCAGCAGCCAACAGGCGTTCTTGGATTCCAAATGTCCTTTCCAGACGCAGTTCGCGAGTATACCCGTATGTGTCTATGGTTCCGCCCATGTCAAAGAAAACTGCCTGAATGTTCATATTGTCTCCGCTTATGAAATATTTGACCATCACCCCCTGGTTCGAAGTCTTACACCCAGGCGGCTACTCAATAAATTTTGGTCTACATAAAGTATTACGAAACACTTTTTACTTTTCTGTGGACATGGACGTTCCTGTTCATGTCCACAGAAATACAGTACGTTGTTACAAAGTCAACCGTTCTTACGGAGCTAGCAGGTTGATCGCCCAGAAATCGCGAATTGGGCTCATATATTGATAAGCGAACAGGTCATCACTGGGCCAAAGCGTGATATCTTCACGAGCCGGCATTCCTTCAGCAATGGGAAGGCCTTCGGCTCCGGGATAAGCACCAAACTTGTTCCAGGGATCGAAGCCCTGTTCCGTGAGAGCAAACTTGATGAACAACTTAGCAGCGTTGGGGTGTGGTGCATTATTAGCAATGCCCAAATATGATGATTTCAAGATACCCACCGTAGGTTCCAAGCCGTAGCAAGGCGCCATAGCCAGTTCCCCATCCAAAGTGCCTTCCCAACTCGATAAACCAGTCCAACCATAGCCGGGTTCAGCATTGGGATCCATGCCCAGGGTAGCAAAGGCCGAATCAACTTCATCGCCACCAGGTTGCATGCTTGGTTCATTTTGAGCCAGTTTTTTCAGAAACAGGTAACCGGCGTTCTCGACATCATCGTCGTAAACTTCGTCAGTTGTCCAGTCCTTGCCATACAGACTCTCATAAGCCGCTGCCATCTCGTCCGCGTGCTGTACAAACAAGGCGATTTTGGCAGTGGTGCTCGAGTCAGACATGGGATCTTCCATATAGAATTTGCCCTTCAACTCAGGCTCAGTAAATTGCCACCAGTTGGTAACCGGGCAGCCATCGGGATGAATTTCATTGTTATAGCCAATCACATCCACGGAGCGGCGCGCCAAGGCAAATGGCCGGTCAGGAGATGTATCTGGAATGACAACACCCGGGGGGGTGTACCACCACATCCACTGATTAGGCACAAATTCGCCATACAACAAATGTCCATCACTGTTGAACCAAACGTCCCCAACGACATTTCCAGCCTGTTGTTCGGCCCCCATTTTCACAGCGATATCATCGGTATCCCCACCAGCCAGCTCGATATCGGGATATAACTCGGCCCAAGGTTCAAGGAGTTTTTCAATTTTAGACGAGTTGGAATAAACAACGACCTTTCCTTCTTTTTTGGCCGCTTCTTCAATGGCTGCCCAGTCTTCGGTTGCGGGCGCATATGGACCGACCCCATTCTCCATGGCCCATTGCTCGGCTGCAGTCATCTCAGGTTCTGATGACGTGGTATCTGCTGGAGCCGCAGGCTCTTGTGCAGATGGTTCCTGTGCTGCAGGCGTCCCCCCGCAGGCGGCCAAAAAGCTGATCAGCAAACATATCGTTACAAACTTTACGAACGTTTTCATTCCTTCCTCCTCATGAGTTAGTTAGAGAATTTTGATTGATCGATGTTGAATGATTCTCACACTTGTATATAAATCCTTGCAGCCTCCTTTCAAGCTTGACTTGCTAAAAACACTTTGAGATGAATTGGTTTAATTAGTTATTGTTCGTAATCAGGTTTCCGCTTTTCTTATCGTACAAATTCAACGTGTTCGGGTCGAACTTAAGCCAGATCCTTTGGTCCATTGTGATTGTGCTAATTCCCATAACCTTGATCGTAACTTCAGTTCCGTTGCGCTTCGCTACAATTGTTGAATCAGCTCCCGCTGGAAGGACAGCATAGGCGGTGAATTCTAAAGAATCCGGTTCGGGGTCG
>JASFRG010000018.1:0-43413 GCA_050115035.1 Anaerolineales bacterium
TTGAGGGGGTGCTGACTTTCTCTTTTGTTTTGATATACTTTCGTTGAGGCATATTGACTGAAGGCTTGGTCGTTTTTAGTCAATTTTGCCTCATTTTTCATGTAACCACAAATTCCGGTAGAACTAGAAAACAGCCAATCAGCGTTGGCTGGAAAATTCTAATATTTTCCTGTTCGTCCTTTTTGATTTATGGTATAAGGAGAGTAGCTCTTCTGTGTTCGTGATGTTGTGTCTACGTTTTGAGCCAACACTATCATAAAGGGCTCCGAACTCACAGGAATTACGCGATAGGCCTGAGCCAAGGCGGCGTTTCTGGGTAAGAGCCCACCTGCGAAAGCAGGTTCAAAACCTTGCAGCACACGGCACAGCGGGGTACCCTTTGACAGGGTTTAGAGTCGGCAGGATTTTCCTGTCGACTCTTTGTGTTAATGCCAACATGACCCATCTTGAATTGGGATGGGTCATGTTTGGTATACGATCAAATTTCACTTTTACTGGACTTGTATCGGCTCAGGGACGATGATGGCCATGATCAGGTAGGCCACCAGGATGCCAGGTCCGGTCAGGAAGAAGCCCAACACAAATAGTAAACGGACTACAGTCGGGTCGATGTTGAGATACTCGCCCAGCCCAGCGCATACGCCGGCGATCATTCGGTTGGATATGCTGCGTGTAAGTTGTTTATATTCAGTGCTCATTGCGTACTCCTTTCGTAAATGTTCTAACAGTACTTACGCAATGACTCAGATATAGTTGCAAAATCTCTTATTTGTACTTTCTGCTTTCGAGAAAATTTGCAACCGCAGCATACAGGAGAAAAAGACCAATGAATATCAAGAAGAGTGCCTGTAAGCCCGCAAAGCGATACTGGTAAAGGCCAAAACCGGTAAACAAAGCCCCGCTTAAGAAATAGAAAACCGCATTGCGCCGATAGTTGGAGCCCACGCGCTTTGTTTGCAGTATATTGCGTTCCATCATCATATTCAGGTCGCGGACCTGTGCCTCGTGGCGGTCTTTACAAGCCAGGTTGCCGTCAACATCCGCTGCGCAGGCGATGCATAGTCCGCGCTGGCAATGTTTGCAAATGCCGACGGCAGGTTGATTGGGGTGATAGTAGCAATTCATCTGTCATTCTCCCATGATTTGCAGGACCAACTCACGTTGACGTGATTTATTGTCAAAGTCGACATAAATGACCTGTTGCCAGGTGCCCAACGTCAAGCTGCCTTCAACGAAGGGGATCGTCAGTGATGGTCCGAGCAGCGCCGCCCGGACGTGCGAATGACCGTTTCCGTCCCGCCACCTGGCATTGTGTGCATACTCCCGGTTGGGTGGAATGATTTCATCGAACAGCCTGCGTAGATCGTTTACGCAGCCGCTTTCATATTCGATGGTTGTCAATGCACTGGTTGAAGACGGGCAGAAGATTGTTACAGTCCCATTTTTTAACTGGCTTTCACGCACAAGCTGGGCAATTTGTGCCGTAATCTCTTTTACATCTGCGTTGCCGCGCATACTCAATTGAATCGAGCCTGTCTTAACCATTTCATTCTCCTCGTTTGATCGCATTATCGCCATATTTTTCTTTCAATTCATCTAGGACTTCTTGCAGCCTGCGTTCCTTTTCAGCCTCCGCACCCCATAATTCCAACTGGCGCATGGGCTTTCCTATTCCGCTGATGCCGACACCGATCAACCGCACAGCCTGACCGGATTTGCGGATCTTTCGTAACAGCCCCAGCGCGGTTTCGGCGATCTCGTTGTCGTTGTTGGTTGTGCCTGGCAACGTGACTTGCCGTGTCAGGGTGGTGAAGTCGGGCCAGCGGATTTTCAATTTGATGGTGGTTCCGGCCAGTTCGTTTTTGCGCAGACGGCGTCCGACTTGCGCCGAGAGCTTGACCAGGGTTTTCTCAAGGGACTCATCATCACGCACATCCCTTGTAAAGGTCACTTCCTGGCTGACAGATTTTACTTCACGCTCTGTCACCACCGGGCGCTCATCCTGACCTCTGGCATGCCTGGCCATATCCCGGCCGTTCTCGCCAAACATACGCACCAGTTGTTCTTCGGGCCAGCGAGCGATGTCACCGATGGTGTGGATGCCCACCTCGCTCAACCGCGCGTATGTTTTCGGACCAACACCCCATAACATATCGGCAGGTAAGGGAGACAAGAACTCCGCTTCACTCCCGGACGGGACAACTGTCAGCGCAAAGGGCGGTTTATCTCCCTTTGCGGCTTTCTTGCCGACTTCGGTGGCGATCTTCGCCACCAGTTTGTTGGGCGCGATCCCGATGGAGCTGGGCAGATGTAACTCGTCGCGGATGCCGGCCTGAAGTCCACGTGCAATGCGCTCGGGAGGCTCGTTCAGGTCGGAGATGTCTAGGAAGGCCTCATCGATAGAAATCTGCTCGACTAAGGGTGTCAGTTCCCGCAGACGTTGCATCACCTGTTTAGACACCTTGCTGTACATGCCATGCCTGGATGGCATGATGATCAATCCCGGACAAAGCCGCAATGCGCGCGACATTGGCATAGCCGAGCGGACGCCAAACTTACGGGCTGCATACGAGCAGGAAGCAACTACTCCGCGCTCACTTGGGTTGCCTCCGACTGCAAAAGCTTTACCGCGCAGGTCAGGATTCTGGTTTTCTTCGACTGCGCAATAGAAAGCATCTAGATCGAGGTGCAAAATCGTGCATACCATAATGACAATTATAAGGAAGTTAATTCCAAATTAGGCATTGCACTTATGCGAAATTAAGCTATACTAATTATATCGTGTAAGCATAATTAATCTAATCTTCATACAAAGCAGGGTTTACAGGAGGCAAGGATGAATATGAAGGTCAAGTTGGTTGCCGCAATGTTATCGGTTATGTTGATTTTAGCTGCGTTCCCGATTGGCGCTGATGCTGCTCATTATTACACTTGTAACCGAGCGCAATTCATTAGGGACGTAACTGTGCCAGATGGATCCCATTTTTCGCCTGGAGACACCTTTACCAAGACATGGCGGTTGAGAAATACAGGCACTTGCACATGGACGGCGGCGGATTACAGGCTGGTGTTTACTGGTGGTGACGCCTTCGGTGTTGCAACAAGCCAGGCGTTGACCAAAGATGTGCCACCGTGGTCCTATGTTGACTTAACGATCACAGGTATGACAGCTCCAGCTGCTCCTGGAAAATATATTAGCTATTGGAAACTGGAAGATGACAGTGGAGATCAGTTTGGAGTTGGTTGGGGAGGTAACGTAGCCATCTTTGCATTGATCAATGTGGTTACACCGCCTTCGGTCACGTATGATTTTACTGCCGAGGCTGATAGCGCAATTTGGACCAGCGGTGTTCCCGGTTCGTTATCCTTCCCTGGATCTCCGGGTGATTCAATCGGGTCCGTGTTCAGTGACCCGGCTCCTCACTTTGAGAACAACGTGACCGCTTCGAAACCGGGATTGGTAGTTTCGCCGAACGATGCCTATAATGGCTTCATCGAGGGATATTACACTGGTTACACCGTTCAGAAAGGTGACCGCTTCCAGACTACGGTTGGGTGTGAGTACGATCATCCTTCCTGCTATGTTGCTTTCAGCCTCAAGTATCAGATTGGGAGCGGACCAGTCCACACTCTTTGGACGTTCCGTGAACGTTATGAGGGACTGACCTACAGTGCCAATATCAACTTGGACTGGCTGGCCGGGAAGACTGTCAATTTTATTCTCAATATGTCTGCTTATGGATCTCCCGCGGGCGACAGCGCCATCTGGGGGAATCCTGTGATTGTAAGGACAGGTACGACGGACGGTTCGTCTGATACATCAACCAGTGGGTGGAGTGAGTTTAATGATTCGGCAGATCCCTTTACAATAAAGTTTCCCCCGGGATCATCAGTCGACTTTACGAATAAGACAATAACCTTGCCAATCGCACCGGGGACGAACCTGAATAGGAAATATCTTGAGATCGAAACAAGTCCTGCCGGGAGCGGGGATTGTCTGAGTTCAAATCCCGATCCCAGTACGCCTGTTGATGTGACCTTTAATGAAATTTCTTTCAAGAAAGAGACGGGTGGGGACGGTGGTGCTGGTAACTTCCATAAATATGTTGCTTTTTCTGTAAAAGAAACATCAGGGGAGACCTGTGTGAGTCTGACATTCGTATTGAGTTACTCAGCCGCGGGTAATTTCGACCCTCCTCGACCAGAGTTCAACGAGCCCGCAGAATCTGCAGTGTTTGACACAATGATGTCCACCTTTACATGGAAATAGGTTCCTGATCTTCTCTTGTCAAAAGACCTGGTCAAAAATGACCAGGTCTTTTCATTTGAATGTTAGCAAAATAAAAGATATACTATAGATGTCGTGTAATTTAATATGTTGGAACTCTAAATGCGTTTCTTACGTCTATATTCTATAACATTTATTCAATAATTCGGGATGAGCAGGCAAGAAGGATTGTTTAGGAGGTAAACATGAAAACCGTATCCAAAATGTTATCAGCAATTCTGTTGATTGTGCTTGTGTTGGGGGCATTCCCGGCTCTGGGTGCGGGCACGGTACAGGCTGCCACCTGTGATTGGGCGCAGTTCATCGCCGACGTGACCGTACCGGATGGAACGACTTATGCGCCAGGCGCAACATTTCGCAAAACGTGGCGTTTGAGAAATATCGGCACTTGTACTTGGACCACATCGTACGCGTTGGTCTTCGACAGTGGTGAAAAAATGGGGGCGCCAACGGTCGTGAATTTTCCATCTAATGTAGCTCCCGGCCAGACTGTGGATTTGAGCCTTGACCTGACTTCGCCCAGCAGCGCCGGACATTATTTCGGTTATTGGAAGCTGCGCAATGCCAGTAATGTCGTTTTTGGAATTGGCTCGACTGCCAACCGAGCATTCTGGGTTGAGATCTATGTCGGTTCATCATCAGACGTTGGGTATGATTTCACTGCTAGCGCTGCCTCCGCTACCTGGACAAGTGGCGCTGGAACATTGCCGTTTCCCGGTACAGATGGAGATGCCAGGGGTTTTGCCCTGAAGCTGGACAAACCAAAATTTGAAAGCGGAATCGAGTCTGGGAATCCTGGCTTGCTTGTGGCGCCACAGAATATCTATAACGGCTATGTCCGGGGAACGTACCCGGCCTTTCGCGTGCAGAACGGTGACCGTTTCCAGGCTACAGTTGGTTGTGAATATGGTGCAACCAATTGTTATGTAGAGTATCGCTTGAATTATCAAATTGGCAACGGACCGATCCGCACTTTTTGGACCTTCCGTGAGAAGTACGAAGGTTTGACGTATAATGCCAACCTGAATTTGAGTTCGTTGGCCGGGCAGGATGTGAAATTCATCCTGTTCATCTCAGCCTATGGTAGTGCAACTGGCGATCGTGCTCTGTGGGGCAATCCGATAATTGCACGTGCGGGTGGCTCACCAATCACTCCTTCGCCGACTGTTACTGGCACACCGCCCACTGCTACGCCCACCAGCACTGCACCGACTCCGACTTCAACGGTTCCACCTTCTTCTTGCGACAAAACCCAGTTTATCGCTGACGTGACCGTTCCAGATGGTACCACCTTTGCGCCGGGCGAAACTTTCAACAAGACCTGGCGTCTGAAAAATATCGGTACTTGTACCTGGACGACCTCCTATCAATTAGTCTTCTACAGCGGTGAGCAGATGGGAGGCCCGAGTTCGTTGACTTTTCCCAAGTCGGTTGCGCCGGGACAAACTGTTGACCTGACTGTCAGCCTGATCGCACCTAATTCTTCTGGAGAATATCGGGGGTATTGGATGTTCAAGAATAGCAACGGCGCTTTGTTTGGGATTGGAGTGCAAGCCAATAAGCCCTGGTGGGTAGATATCAAAGTTTCGGGAACATCGATTACGCCAACGTATACGCCCACAGCTACAGCAACCGTGACTGGCACCCCTCCAAGCCCGACGCCAACGCTTACCGGGACAGTCACACCACCGACGGCAACCAATACGCCACAGCAATCAGCATGTGATAAAGCGCAGTTTATCTCCGATGTCACAGTACCGGATGGCACTATCTTTGCACCAGGCGCGACTTTTACAAAAACCTGGCGCTTGAAGAATATCAGTACCTGTACATGGACCACATCTTATGCTCTGGTGTTTTCCAGCGGCGAACAAATGGGTGGACCTGCTTCTGTCAATTTCCCGGCGTCTGTAATACCTGGGCAAACTGTAGACCTTTCTGTTCAATTGACTGCACCTAATGCTGCAGGCACCAAACGCGGTTATTGGATGCTCAAGAATGCGAACGGTGCCATATTTGGAATCGGATCTGCCGCGGACAAACCGTTCTGGGTCGAGATCAAGGTTTCCAGTTCTAGCTCTGGAAATACAGCTTATGATTTCGTGGAGAATTTCTGCTCGGCACAGTGGTTCACGAGTTCCGGGCAACGGCCATGCCCGGGTACACAAGACGATGTCAACGGATACGTCTTGAAACAGGATAATCCCCTGCCGGAAACCGGCGTACCATCGAGCGTGCCAGGCTTATTGGTTTCCCCACAGCAAGGTTATAACGGGTATATCCAGGGAGTGTATCCGGCGTTCACAGTGCAAAACGGCGACCGTTTCCAGGCTACAATAGGCTGCCAATCTGGGCGCCCCAATTGTTATGTAACTTACCGTTTGGATTATCGGGTTGGGAGCGGGCCAATCCACACGTTCTGGATCTTCCGCGAGAAGTATGATGGCAAGGTATATCAGGCTGATCTTAATCTCAGTTCCTTGGCAGGACAAAGTGTTGAATTCCGTTTAACCGTCGACACTTATGGTTCCCCAACTGACGATCATGCTTATTGGATTGGAGCGCGGATTTACAGACCTTGATTGTTAGTATGTGACCGAATCCGACAAAGGCCTGGTCAACATGATCAGGCCTTTGTCAAAACCTGACAAATGTCCCACCAAAACCCTTCGATTTTACTTGCTGATGACGACCCCAACATCGTCGATAGCTTGGCTCCTTTTCTTGAGCGGGCTGGTTTCCACGTGTTGATCGTCTCCGATGGCCAGGCGGCCTTCGACAGAGCGCAATCTCACCACCCGGACTTGATTATCCTGGACGTGCTTATGCCGCTAATGGACGGACGCGAGACCCTGCGCCGTCTGCGACGCGCCAATATTTGGACACCCACCATCCTGCTCACAAAGGTAGGCGAGGCCTCCGAGCGTGCGCTGGCTCTCGAAGAGGGTGCAGACGATTACTTAAACAAACCCTTCGATCCGCATGAACTGCTGGCGCGTATCCGGGCTGTGCTGCGGCGCGCCCGTCCCGGTGAACGCTCGCTTTCCGCCGCCTGGCTGCTGACAACCGGTGACCTGTCCCTGGATCGGCGTGCACGACGGGCATCCCTTTCCGGGCAAACACTCGAATTGACCCCCAAAGCCCTGGCTGTGCTGGAATACCTGATGACCCATCCCGACGAGGCTGTCACGCGCGAACGCCTGCTGGACGCTGTCTGGGGTTGGGAGTATCCGGCTGGTACGCGCACCGTCGACACACGCATGGCCGAGCTGCGCCGCGCTCTGGACGACGACCCCTCCGAACCAAAGTACATCGAGACCATCCCCGGCGAAGGGTATCGCTTTGTCGCTGATGTACGTGGGGAAGGGTAAGCTATCGGGTAATGAGTAAACAACGCTGGTTCTATCTAATAATGATCGGCCTGCCCTTTTTGCTCGGTGCACTGACCTCTATAATCGCACAAGCCTTTTTTCAACCTGTCCCCCTGGTGGTTTTCAAAATCGACATCGGCATGGTCACCTTTGTCTTTGGTGTCTTTATTTCCCTGCTGCTTGCTGCTTATGCTCTTGGGATGGCGCACAAGGAAAAACAACTACAGAGTTCCATCATTGAAGCGCAGCGCAAGGCCGAAGAAGGCCGCCGTCGTTTCCTGCGTCGCCTGGATCATGAGATCAAGAACCCACTCACCGCTTTAAGAACGGCGCTGGTCAATGTACGCGAGTGTAAGACCGAGAATGAACGAGAGCGCGCTATCGAGAACGCCGGTCGGGCTGTCGATCGGTTGATCCGTTTGCTGGCAGACCTGCGCAAATTATCCGATCTGGGAGCGCGCCCGCCTGAGCGTTTGCCTGTGGATGTGCCTGAGTTGTTGCAGGAAATGGTCGATGCAGCCAAAACTCTGCCTGCCCACCAAGGCCGGGAAGTGAACCTGCTCATTTCGAAAGTTCCTTCGCCGTTCCCACCTGTCACTGGGGATCGCGATCTGTTGTCTCTGGCTGTGTACAATCTTGTTGAAAACGCACTCAAGTTCACGTCCGGGGATGAAGCGGTTGAAGTCCGTGCTTTGGAGGATGGGAAAGCCATCGTCATCGAAGTCGCCGATTCTGGGCCGGGTATCTCATCCGATGAATTGTCAAAGATATTTGAAGAACTGTATCGTGGTGCCAACGCACGTGGTATCGAAGGCAGTGGCCTGGGATTGGCGCTCGTCCAGCGCATTGTGGAAATGCACGGTGGCCAGATCGATGTGCGCAGTTCCCAGTCAGAGCCGCGTGGGACGGTGTTCACGCTGCGATTGCCAGTAAAGAAGTAATCAGTTCCTAATCAATTCTGTAAACAGTTGTGCTGCTGGTAGTTTGGTATCCTCCCGGCAGTGCAACTGCCGGGCAACACGCAGCCATGTTACAAAATTGTGACATCCCCGTCACAGGCTTGTAACAACCGGGGGATATAAATAAGGTGGGTAATAGCTATGAATGAACAAACCTTGATCCGTGCCGCGCAACGCGGCGATTTAGAAGCCTTCAACCAACTGGTATTGCTGTACCAGGATTTCCTGTTTCGCGTTGCCATGAATATCCTCCGGGATGAGGACGCTGCCGCAGATGCTGTGCAGCAGGCTTTGATCTCTGCTTTCCGCAACCTGCGTTCCTTCCGTGGCGGCTCCCTGCGTAGTTGGCTTAGCCGCATCGCGGTCAATGCTTGTTATGATGAGTTGCGGCGCAGTAAACGCAACAATAATGTCTCTTTACAGGTTTTCGATCAAGACGGCGAAGAGATGGAACCTGCCTCATGGCTGGCCGATCCAGGTCCATCACCTGAGGAGCAGGCTGAAAGGTCAGATATGGCGGATGCCATACAAGCCAGCCTGGAAGCCCTGCCTGAGCATTACCGCCTCGTGGCTCAGCTTGTGGATGTCGAGGGTTTATCCTACGAAGAAGCTGCAGACGTATTGGATGTTCCAACTGGGACCATCAAAAGCCGCCTGGCACGCGCGCGTGATGCTTTACGGAATACTTTGCAACGTTACCCCGAGTTGCTACCCCCTGCTTATATCCTTGATTTGCCTGTTTCTGCAAGTTTATGCTAGTACCGCAACTGCGCCAATCTGCGGCATAATTGCGGTAAAGGCACGCAAATTAGGATTATGATATTCGTATCCTTTTCAAAAATTGAGGTGTGGGGTGTTGTGGGGTAGGGCGCAGCCCGCCCGCAACACCCCACACTTCCCCTCCTTTCTGAGAAAGATACCGCTACATTTTGCTTGTGGAGATAGAATGAAAAAGATCGTGTGTGTTTTGATTTGCCTGACGATGTTTTTGTCAGGGTGTGGGACATTGGAGATTTCCTTCGATGTAACTCCTGTCTCGGCGGTTGCTGGCCTTGATTCCGATTCAGCCACGCCCGCGCCCCTTCCCGTTTTGTTATCCCTGGATTCGACCTCGGAAGAAATCCAGGCTGCCATGCTGGATAGCGCCACCAAATGGGACACTATCTGGATGAATGGCACCGTCACCTGGTATGACCCAACCGGATCCGGCAATCCGCCGCAGGTTCATCGCGAACAGGTCTGGATTGATCAGTCGGTCAATCGTTTCCGCATCTTGATGGGATCAGTTGACGGTCCGGCCAGCAGCTTCAAAGTCTGCGATGGCGCCACCATTCTGGAAATGGACTTGACCAGCGGGCAAAGCCAATCCCAACCCTTTCCTGAATTTGCTATGGAATCGCATTACGTGCCGCCCCTGGAACCGGACACAGCTTATCCCAATCCGCTTTGGGGACAGATCGGCACGCCGCTTTCTGCACTGGTCTTTTCTGCTGACCGGGCCCAGAATCAAGGCACATTCAAGCCGATTGCTATTGAGAACGTCGCTGAGCGTGGAACGCTGATCGTTGATTGGACCTACATCCAAAACGAGCAACCCTCTTTCCGAGCCTGGCTGGATATAGGTACTGCGGTTATTTTGAAGATCCAGGAGTTTGGTAAAGCTGGCGGGCAGGCGGTTCAGTCTGAACTGATGGTGGATCAAGTGGTCTTTGATGCGCCTATGAATGATGACTTATTCGATCTACAGTTCAGTGAACTCCCTTCTTTCAGTGATATAAACGGGAATCCGCTCACTTCGGCAGAGCCAGCACCAACACCGTCTACCGAAGATGACCCGTTAGGACAGGTTTACTTTTACACCTTTAATCACGAATATGGAAACGAGACAACCAGGCTTATGCGTTTGCCCGGCTCGTGTGTAGCCGGTCGGATTCCCTGCCCCGAACCCGAAACGATCACCGCGCCTGCTGATTTGAATTTCAGCCTAACACCGCTGGTCTGGTCGCTAAATGGAAATTATGCGGCGGTTGCTTATCCTGTCAGCCAGGATGGAAACGCCTCCACGCTGTTCCTGTTCGACCCTGGAAAGATGGAATGGCAGCCTTTGGCCAATTTCAATTTCATCGATCCTCCAATTTGGTCGCCGGATAGCAACTGGCTGGCTTTTCGTGAGCAAGATGGCTTGGGTGGGGAAGATATTTATATAATCCGCCGCGATGGCAGCGAACTGACGAACATGACCACTGGCGATAAATTGCCTTCCAGAGGTCGTCCTTACATTCTGAGTGGTTGGATCAGCAACAATATCATCCTACGCTCGGGCAATCCGGGCGCAGATGGCCTGGTCTATTTACGGCGCGTTTCAGATGGTTTTACCAAACCGCTCTTCGACACACGCTGGTCAAAAGCCGATATGGTGCCTTCGCCGGATGGTTCCTTTTTGGCTTATCCGGATATCACTAATCAAAAGATTGTACTCAAGCTGCTTTCCCCGAGTGGCAACACCTTTCGTGACTTGGCTACTTTCCAGAACAGTTCTATTTACCCGATCATCTGGTCACCGGACGGCACACAAATCGCTTTTGCTCGTGTAGATTCGGAACCCATCTTTGGGCAGGATATCTACCTCATCGGCCGCGATGGCCGTAATTTGCAGCGCGTCTATCACAGCGATATGGGCGGCATCAGCACATTTTCATTCTCCCCGGACGGCCAGTACTTACTGATCCAGGACGACGATGCGACCGAACGACATATCTTCACAGTGGATTTGTCAACATTGGAAACAAACCTGCTCCAGGCCCCCGGCCTGCCGCTGGATTGGTGGTGGTTGGCTCCATCGTGGCGACCTTGATAAACGCAGCGTGTTTGCAAAACTGTAATGGGATTCGCCCCTCAACCCCATGTAACACACGAACATGGTGCTAAAATATGGGTGCTTGAATTTTATTGCCATGTGGGAATCCTTTAGGCGCGACAACCCGGACTCGTTCCGGGTTGTCACTTTAAAGCAACAAGTGACAACCATTTTGGATGACTGTCAACTGGCAAAACCTAGGGATAACTCCAGAGCCTAACCGTATAATACGCTCTAGGCGGCGTACCCCGTTCGGGGTACTTTCCCTGCGGCCAAAACCTGTACTAAGCCAGTTGTAGTGAAGGCGGCTTGAGCATTTCGAATAGAGTTCTATATGTTTCCTTTTGGCCGGTCATCCCCGCGCGCAAAGGATGCTATCGAGGCCAGCAAAGCCACACCGCTGGCGAACAGCAGACCTGCGTTGAAAGCATGCACAAGCGTGTCCGCATCCCCAGGGTTGCCTTTGGAAAGGAAAGTGGTGAAGATCGCGCCGGTCAGGCCGATACCGAGCACCATGCCTACATTGCGAGAGAGCGCCAGCACACCGGCTGCAATCCCCTGGCGGTTGCGGGGCGCATCGCCCATCAGGGCGCTGTTGTTGGGGGCGACGAACAAGCCAGTCCCCAGGCCGCCAATTGCCAGGCCAAGCACCACCATCCAGAAGGGAGATTCCAGCGTCAGGCGGCTGAGGGTGAACAAGCCAGTTGCAAAGATGAGCATCCCCATTGTGGTTGGGATGCGCGAACCGACTTTATCCGATAACCTTCCACTGACAGGGGCGGTCAGGGCCATGATGATCGGCTGTGAGGTCAGGATCAACCCGGCCTGCGAAGCGGACAGTCCACGCCCCTGGATGAGATAGAAAGGTGTCAGGAAAAGAACGCTATACACACAGATGTAGTTCAAAATCGGGCTGATGGTGGACATTGAGAACACCCGCCGTTTGAAGAGACTCAGATCCAGCATAGGGGTTGGGATACGCATCTCGATCCAGGTAAACAGGCTCAGGATCAGGATCGAAGCGATGAACAGTCCTAGAATAAGCGGTGAAGTCCAGCCCAGGTTGTGGCCCTGATTGAGCGCGAAGAGCAGAGCCACCAGTCCAACCAGAAATGTGGAGGCGCCTGCCAAGTCGAATTTTTCAGTCTGACCGGCAGGTTTATCCCGCGGGATGACAATCAAACTTAAGGTGATGGCGATCAGGCCGATGGGAATGTTGATGTAAAACACGCTGTGCCAGCCGAAGGTATCGGCCAGCCAACCGCCCAGGAAAGGGCCGGTGGTCAGACCCAGATAGGTCATCGCGCCTTGCAGGCCAAGCGCCTGTCCACGCTGGGAAGCCGGGAAGTTCTTGGTCAGGATGGCGGGTGAATTAGCAAATAACATGGATGCGCCGATCGCCTGCAAGCCTCGCGCCGAAATCAGAAACACCGGTGTGGGAGAAAGCCCACACAACCCCGAGCCTGCCACAAAAACGACAAAACCCCAGATGTAGGCAACTTTGTTACCACGCAGGTCGCCCAGTCGCCCAACGCTTAGCAATAAACCACTGACCACCAGCAAGTAGGTGGTGACCACCCATTCAATGGTAGCTACGTCGGTATTGAAATGGTCCCTGATAACCGGCAGGATGGTGTTGACTACGCTGCCATCCAAGGCGGACATGAAAGTGCCAATGCCAATGGCGATCAGCACCAACCACTTTGTTTCAATGTTGAAGAAGCGTGATGAAGAAGATTGAGTCATTATTTACCCTTTAAATTACATAACTTACCCAAGGTGCTACCTGGGTCAGAATTCACCGCAGAGTAGTGGAGGACGCAGAGAAATTTACAAAAAACTCCGCGAACTCGGCGTCTCTGCGGTTCAAAACAGGCATTTTGGACACTTTTCACCACTGGTGCCATCTTGAAAAAAACTTATCATTCAGTAAACTGCAAATAAAAGTAGATAGATACGTTTGAGCTAACCCTGAAAGGGTGTTTGTCACCAGTCGATTGATCTGTAGTGATCGATTTCTATTTTTCTCTCCGGCCCTTCATCACAATCCGGATGGGTGTTCCCAGGAAACCATACTCAGCCCGTAACTGGTTTTCAAGGTAACGGCGATAGGAAAAGTGTGCCAACTTGGGGTCATTGACATAGATCATGAACGTGGGCGGATCGGAACGTACCTGTGTGCCGTAGTACATCCTCAACTGTTTTCCTTTGACGGACGGAGCCGGGTGCGCATCCTGCGCTTTATGTATGATCTGATTGATCTTTGATGTGGTCAGGCGTGCCAGTCGCTCTTCCTGAACCTGTAAAGCCAGCGGTAGCACTTTGTTCACGCGTTGGCCGGTCAGGGCTGAAATGAACAGGAATGGCACATAATCCATAAAATTCAATTCCTGGCGAATGTGCTTCGAGTAGGCCTCCATGGTGTAATTGTTCTTCTCGACCGTGTCCCACTTGTTGACCAGTACCACACATGATTTCCAGGCATCCAGGATGAACCCGGCAATATGCGTGTCCTGAGCGGTGATTCCCGAAGCTGCGTCGATCAGTAACAATGCTACGTCGGCGCGCTCAATGGCTTTGATCGAGCGCAGCACACTGTATTTCTCGACGCCGGGGTCGATTTTCCCGCGTCGTCGGATTCCAGCTGTATCGATCAAGGTGATATCGATGCCTTCATATTGAATGTTTGTGTCGACTGCGTCGCGCGTCGTGCCGGGAAAAGGACTGACGATGGCCCGTTCTGACCCGACCAGCTTATTCAACAGGCTGGACTTGCCCGCATTGGGTTTCCCAACAATAGCGATCTTGACCGATTCATCCTCCTCTTCATCCTGCTGAGGCGGAAACGACTCGACCACCACATCCAGAAGATCACCCGTACCTATCCCGTGCATAGCGGAGATCGCATACGGTTCGCCCAATCCCAGTTCATAGAATTCACTCGCACTTTGACGGCGGGCTTCACTTTCGCACTTATTGACCACCAGAAAGATTGGCGGCCAGAAACTTCCATCGAGTAGTTTCTTCTGGAAGCGTCGCAAAATATCGGCCACTTCCCGGTCAGACGTGGTCACGCCGGTCTCGCCGTCCGTCAGGAACAGGATCGCATCCGCATCTTCAACGGCAATCAGGGCCTGCTCTTTGATCTGCTGGATGAAATCAGCGGATCCTACTGAGAGCGGGGTCCTGCCGCCGTGGGTGGGATCGATACCGCCAGTGTCGATCACGTGAAAATCGATTCCATTCCAATCGGATTCGGACAACAAACGGTCGCGTGTGGTGCCGGGCGTGCCGTCTACAATTGCCAGACGTTCGCCCGCAAGACGGTTGAACAGCGTGCTCTTCCCAACGTTGGGTCGTCCAACTAAGGCTATGACAGGTTTCGGCATGGATTTATTCCAGTGTTATGGGGTTGCGGTTGCGGTGGCTGTGGGGATTTGCGGTGTCGCAGTGCCAAACGGCGTTCTGCTGAGAACCACTTCTAATGTGCCTGGCAAAATCGATTCAACCACAAGGTCCGATACCAGGATTTCCACATTGGGGGTCAGTTGATGTGTTCCTTCTACAAGATCGGTCACGTCGATGACCACTCGTACATCTTGTGGCGAAAGGGTATCCAGTAGTGGCAGTGGTCCTGATAGGATTACATCCACATTGTCTGGAGCCACCTGAGCATACCAGCCCGTGGGGAGTCCCTCCACTTCGATGGACTGGTTGGAAAGCGTCAGGCTGCTCTGGATGGGGGAAACATTCACCCGTACTAATACGGTTTGCTCGCCAACTAAAGATACACCTTCAGGTAGATTGATCCCCAGACGCGTGGTCAATTCGTCGTTGGCATCTTCCAGGTCCAATGGTTGTGTTTCAAGCACGCCGGGCAGTGAATTGACTAATGCCGGGTCACCGGAGAAAACGGTTACAACCGGCGGAAAAACGGTGATGTTGGCCAGACGATAACCGCTGGCAACTTGTCCATTGACCACAACCTTAACCGCCAGGTCTCGGTAACCTCCTTGCTGGATTACCGGCAGCATAACGGTAACTTCGCTGGGATTCAGTCCTACGCCGGTGACGATCTGACCATTCTCGTCTAAAGGTTGCACGCTTACGGTCTGTTCGATACTTTCACGCACATCTGATAGGTTGATGGATGCGCGTACCTGCGCGATGCGCCCAACCAGAGATTGCGGGCCGGAGATGGTAACTTCTTCAGGCTGTAGATCAGGGGCGCCTGCCTGGTAGCCTATAGCGGGCTCGCCGCCAATGTTAAGCTCAACTGGAAATGACTGGGATGCAAGCTGTTCCAGGGTAACGGTAGCAGTTTGCGGTGTGGCGGAGACGATGCGTACCGGGTTGATCGAGATTTGGATTTGAATATTCAATGTATGTTCCCCGGAACTGAGTCCAGAAAGGTCTAGAATTGCCCGAATATTGTCTTCCTCGGCCAGCAATTCTTGCCATACGGAACTTGGGGCGCGCAACGTCAGTTCGATTTGTTTGGGAACTTCACCCGTGATGACGAGACTCGGATCCTGACCGATAATCTCGATAGGAATCGGATCGGGGAATTGGCGAACCTCATCGGGATCGGCGGCAGCAACGGCAGCGACCCAAACAGCCAGTGCCATAGCAAGCGCCCACAAGAAAGTACGCAAATTCGTTGCCAGCCAGCGGATCATCTCTCACCATCCTTACTGCGGAAAAGATTGGGGATGAGTTGTTGGTACCATCGGCTTTTTCCCGAACTGCCGTTCGATTGGAAGAATGCGGTCAGGATGTTTTCAAGCCGGTCTACATCGAGCTTTCGAATCATGCGGCCGGAATGGGCGATGGAGATAGAGCCGGTTTCCTCCGAAACAACCACCGCCACCGCATCGCTGGCTTCAGAGATACCCAGCGCAGCGCGATGGCGCAACCCCATTTGCCGTTCCGGGGAACGGGTGAGAATACCGCTAGCTGAAAGAGGCATCACGCAGGATGCGGCCGACAGGCGATTGTGACCAATGATCGCGGCTCCATCATGCAGGGGGGTGTTGGGATAAAAAATCTGTAGCAGAATTTCCGGGGTGACTTTTGCATTCATACGCACGCCCGTGTCGTTATATTCCTCAAGGCTGTCTAATCTCTGTAGCACAATCAATGCGCCATGTTGACGGGCTGACAGCCGTGCAGAAGCACCTACTACAGCGTGGATAGTATCCAGGGTTTCCTGATTTGTGGCTTTTCCGGAAGGAGAAAAGAAGGTTCCGGCGCGTCCGATCCGTTCCAATCCGCGGCGGATTTCAGGCGCAAAAATGACCGGGATAGCCAGCAGCAAGGCGGGCAGTGTACTTTGAATAAGCCACGAAAAGGCTGGCAGTTCTACCAGACTGGTGAGAAGTGCCAGCAAGATCACCAGGAACAGCACGCCCCGCATTAATACCAGGGCCTGCGTATCCCGTAGCATATAAAGCAGGAAATAGAAAATCAATGTAACCAGCAGAATGTCAACGACACTCAACCAGTTTACACGTTGGAATATGAATAATAAGTCGTTAAGGATTTCAGTCACGAGATATATCGCAAAAAGCGCTGTCTATCATGCCGTTTCGTACACCCCATAAATGTGGGTTGCAAACGGTGACCGTAAGGCCAGGGAGAGCGCAGAAAGCATCCTCTGCGCGAACTTTGCGCTCTCAGCAGCGCAGACTAAATCGGCCGCAATACACGGTCGACACGAAGTTGTTTGAACATTAATACTGAGCCCGGCGGCTTCGATTCAACGGCAGCATCTTGCCAGGCCTGTACACCCAGGCTTTCGGGTGTGCGTTTTTCATAGCCAAGAGCCTTCCAGGAACTTTCGTAGCTGGCCATATCTGGAAGTGGAAAAATCAAGGATGCTTCACATTGCAGATCATGTGATGCGCGTTCCACTTCAGAGACCAACGTCCCAAGCGCTTTTTCACTCATGTAAGCGGGTTCGATATACAGATCAGTGGTGCGGGCTACCAGGTTTTCTACTTGCCATCCAGCCAGCCCGACAACCTTTTCATTCATTTGTAGCAGCATGAAAGCTTTGTCTCCAAATGCCTCCATGACATCCAGCTTAGACATTTTTTGGTTGCTGCCGCTTAGACGTGTGATAATGTCGGCGATTGCCTCCGAATCATGTGGACGTCCGCGCTGGACGGCGAACTCATCGCCTTTGGCCTTTTTTACGACCAAAGGCATTGCGTCGGATTTCGGCGAAACCTGCTTCCAGGCAGTCGTAACCTGCTTCCATAGTTCATCGTAGGAGCCGGTGTTGCGGATAACGATATTAGCACGTTCGATTTTCTCGCTCTGGGCTCCCTGTGAGTGGATGCGGTTCTCAGCTTCATCGCGACTAAAGTGGCGTTTCCGCATCAACCGTTCGACCTGGATATCTTCCGGAGCATAGGTTACCCAGATCGTGTCACAGGTTGTGCGTAGCTCACTCTCGATCAGCTTGATCGCTTCGACCACGACCACCTTCTGGCTTGCTCGCTGGACCAATATATCAATTGCCTGCCCGACGAGTGGATGGATAATATTTTCAAGTTTGTTTAAAGCATCTGGGTCACGGAACACAAGTCCACCCAGTTTCGAGCGGTTGATTTGTCCATCGGGATTCACGATCCATTTCCCAAATGTTTCGATAACCGGTTTATAGCCCGGCGCCCCCTTGGCAATGGCGCGATGCGATAATGCATCTGCGTCTATTGTATAGGCTCCGAGATGTTCGAGCATCCGGCGAACAACACTTTTACCGGTTGCAATGTTACCTGTCAAGCCTATAATGTATTTTCCGGGCCACTTGCTCACATGGTCTCCTTAGATTTGGTGGACTTCGTATATATTTTACTGTCTTTTCTTAAAATTTGCATCTTTTAAGCCTTTCAGATAATTAATATTGGTATTTGACGCTCGGGGGTGATGGGATTATGATAAAACCGCCTCAGGTCGATCGGGCGATCGCGGCTCCGCGTTGTCGGGGTCGAGGAAAGTCCGCACTCTAAAGAGCACAGCGTCGGATAGCACCCGGGGCGGGGAAACCGCCGAGAGGCGTGAACCTGCCGGAAAGGGCCACAGAAACAAACCGCTGCCCCGTAAGGGGCGGTAAGGGTGAAAAGGTGGTGTAAAAGACCACCGGCGCGCGCAGTAATGTGCGTGGCCAGGTAACCCCCGCTGGGAGCAAGGCCAAGCAGGGACGAAGTCGTCTGCGGACGGCGGGAGACTGCTCGTCTCCTTATGTGCACCCTCCAACGGGAGGGCGCCAGTCCCGGGTAGGCCGCAGCGAGCGGTATGGCGACATACCGCCCAGAGAGATGATCGCTCAGGCAACTCCTTGCCGGACAGAATGCGGCTTATAGATCGGCCTGAGGAAAAGAATAAAACAGAGGCTTCTCTCAATCACGAGGGAAGCCTCTGTTTTGTAGATTCATTATTTTTTATGATTTTTTATGATACAGGTTCTGCAACGATAAATAGCCTTCCCCAATTCGGATTTTCATCCGCATAGATGCAGGTTTGCAAGACTAAATGGTCTGATTGATCTCTGTACACTTTATTAAAGAGTTGTGAGGCTGTTAGGTAATCACCGGTACCCAAATCGATAAAATCACTCGAAGGGCTGTTTGGGGATAATGCCTGATATCGTTGAATTTCAGTCACGATAAATCTCTCTATGTGATTATCACCGTAAACCAGTTCAATATCCTGTCCCAACAATATCTGAGAAAAATATTGTCCGGCCAGGTAATTATGGGCCAATAAGCCTATCGTACCGTAGTTTGCGGCGGCTTGATATTCTGTTACATAATTTGGGAATGGGGTGACAAAATTGCTGTTTCCGGTTGGTTGTTGTGTAATTTGTATAGCCAGGGAATCGTCTAGCCGGAGCGCGACCGGAAGGTTTGTTTGTTCTTCTTCGGGGGTATTGATTGTATCTAAACTGAGAAACTGTGATTGGGTGGCCAGGTTGCCTGAAGCGCTGACAGGAATCGGTAAGAATCCAATCATGACTATCAGGATCGTGCTGAGGATACTTAGTTTTGTTTTGACTGTCATTTGCCTTGTTACATATTCTTTCCCTGATAAAGGCATCCGATTTGCGCAGTGTGTTCCTTGCCATGACTTGCAGCTATTGTCATCGTTTTCGGAAGCCAGACTGCCTATCCTGTAAAACAGTGATCCAGACTCTTGGCTTTGCGTCCCGGGCTTTCGCCCGGTTTGCCTTTATCGAACGATTAGATTGTTAACATTGTCTTCCAATATTACTGACTGAATACAACTCAATTATATGAAGGCTAAGTAACTATCTTCCTTTTCATTTTTGTAAGTACAGGGTTGGACGCAAGTCCTATCTGCTTTTACAGCCACTTGTTCATTTTTGTGCAGACATCCTTTGGTAGGACTTTTGTACTGGTAACTCCTTTCAAAAATGTTCGTCTTGCAATAAATTGAACATTTACGAAATGAACATTTAAATAATATTTATTGAAAATGGATGTGATGATCCAGGGACGAAATCTGGTCGCAAAACCCTGTATTGGGTGTAGACCCTGGTGAACAATAGCGAAACCGGCCCTACTTAAAGGCCGGTTTTTTACATCAGAAGGAGACATTATTGAAGAAAATCTAATGAATATAAAGACTAGAAAGCGTTACATATCTCAGTAGAAATACTGGAAAGGAGATGCAAAATGAAAAACAACATCAAATTCAAATATCTTTCATTCTTTGTTCTTTTAACTTTGACTCTATCCTTGCTCTCTCCTACCGTAGTACGGGCCGATGACACCACTCCCCCCGCGGAGGAAACGCAGGAACCAACCTCACCTCCTGAGGAGACGGAGGAGCCTGGCCCCACACCTGAAGAAACTCAAGAGCCGGTTTCCCCAACGGAAGAAACACAGGAACCGCTGCCCTCTCCCGAAGTCACCCCTACAGGGGAAGAAGGAGTTAAAGCAACCCCTACGGAAAGAACTACTCCTGGTCCAACAGGCGAAGTCACAGTGGTGGTCACAGTGACCAGTGGTGAGCCCACAGAGGTAGTTTCTCCCGAACCGACGGCCGAGACTAGCTGGGATGAAGAAGTCGCAGAGGATATCGTAAACATTCTCGAACAGATGCCCGAAGGAACTGACCTGGTTGTGTTCGATCAAGATGGCGAAGTTGAGCCTCTGGCAACGGAAGAAGCCGCTGAGACTCTTGCTGAGGGTGATCCATATATTGTCCGAGGCGGTGTGACCCATAGATTTCTCAGTGATTGCACGGGCCAACCAGTGGATGCTAACAATACTTGTACCGAATCGACAACGCCAATTCAGGCTGCCATTGATTTCGCTGTATCAGGCGAGACGATTTATGTCGAAGCTGGTACATATCACGAAGAATTGACAATTAATACTGCAAATTTGACTCTTTATGGCGATCCAGGTGATCCCACTTTAGCAGGTGCTGGTTCAGATGCGCCGATCTTGGATGGATCTACCCTTACAGGCATCACAACAGGAATTACGTTGTATGCTGAGGGCTTTACACTGATAGGCTTCGTCATTCAAGATTATGATACGGCTATCCTTCAGACTGTGACATCTGGGAATAACACTGTTACTTACGAAAACAATACTATCCAGGATAATGTAGATGGAATTAAGGTTGTAAAAGACGGTGGATCGCCCGGAATCCAGATGCACTACAATACGTTCCAGAATAACACCGGCTATGATCTGATCAATTCGGACCCCAATCAGAGTAATAACCTTCAAGATATTCACGCAGAGAATAATTATTGGGGCTGTCCGGAAGGACCAGTCATAGCCTTTTTAGCTGCTCCCGACGATACTGATTACATTGTGTGGTCTGAACGGGATGGAAATACCAACAGCTTCCCAATTCATGACGAAAACCCGTATCCGGATTGTGGCATCCTCTACGGAGATGACGATTCTGCGGCTGATTCATCGCAATGGAATCATGGGGGAAACAATTACAAGCCTTACAAGATAATCATCGAAGAATATTTGGAATCTCCTGAACCACCCTGCACGGATACCGATGGTGACGGTGTTTGCGACAATGTCGACAACTGCGTGTACACGCCTAATCCCGATCAGACAGATACAGATAATGACGGTATTGGAGATTCATGTGACAATTGCGCGGGCACATACAATCCCAATCAAACGGATACGGACGGTGATGGCGTTGGTGACGCGTGTGACAACTGTGTGAGCACAGTCAACCCCAACCAGGAAGATGTGGACAGTGATGGTGTCGGCGATGTATGTGACAACTGTGAAAGTACGCCCAACCCGCAACAGGAAGATGCGGACGGAGATGGTGTCGGCGATGCCTGTGATAACTGTTTGAACATCGCAAACCCAAGTCAGACGGATAGCGATGGGGATGGTGTCGGCGACGCTTGTGACAACTGTGTGAGCACGTCTAATCCACAACAGGAAGATGCAGATAGCGATGGTGTGGGGGATATCTGTGATAATTGCGTGAACACGCCCAATGCAGATCAATCCGATGTCGACGGGGATGGTGTTGGAGATGAATGCGATAACTGTGTTACCACGCCCAATATGGATCAAACAGATACCGATGGTGATGGTGTCGGCGACGCCTGTGAAGTTGCTTGCCCTGATGCGGACGGTGATGGAATCTGTGATGATGTCGATAACTGTATCAATACACCCAACCCGCTACAGGAAGATGCGGACGGTGATGGTGTGGGGGATGTGTGCGACAATTGTGTAAGCACTGCCAACGAAGACCAGGCCGATCTCGATGATGACGGCGTTGGTGATGCCTGTGACAACTGTGTTACTACTCCCAACTTAGAACAGGAAGATGCAGACGGTGATGGTGTCGGCGATGTCTGTGACAACTGTGTCAACACTTTCAACACGAATCAAGCAGATGCAGATGGGGACGGCATTGGGGATGTGTGTGACAACTGTATCAACACCTCGAACCCCAACCAGACAGACTCGGACAATGACGGCGTCGGGGATGAATGTGACAATTGTGCGAGCACTCCCAATGCAGACCAGACAGATGCGGATGGGGATGGTGTCGGTGATGCCTGCGACAATTGTGTGGAGACTGCCAATCGGGAACAAGGGGATGCAGATGGGGATGGCGTTGGCGATGTGTGCGACAACTGTGTGGAGACTGCCAATGCGGATCAAACGGATACGGATGAAGACGGCGTCGGTGACGCCTGCGATAACTGTGTCAGTATATCCAACTCCGATCAAGCGGATACCGATGAAGATGGAATCGGTGATGCCTGTGAAGTTTCCTGCCTGGACTCTGATGGCGATGGTGTTTGCGATGATGTGGACAACTGTGTGAACACACCCAATGCCGATCAGGCAGATGCAGATGAAGATGGTGTTGGCGATGTCTGTGACAATTGTTTGAGCACGCCCAACCCAGATCAGTCGGACATTGATGAAGACGGTGTGGGAGACGTATGTGACAATTGTGTAGGTACACCCAACGCTGATCAGACTGATACCGATGGTGATGGTATCGGCGATGCCTGTGAGGAGGAAATCTATGGTTGTACCGATCCGGAGGCAAACAACTATGATCCTTTGGCAACCATCGACGACGGATCTTGTACCTATGACGTCCTCGGTTGCACCGATCCATTGGCATTGAACTACGATCCTTTAGCCATCATCGATGATGGCTCATGCCGATACCCCCTCACCCCTGAGAATCCTGTGCTCGTGAGTAGTTTCATCCCGGTTACCGGTGGCGAGACGCACGCGATCGCGGCGGGAATTGCTCACACCTGTGCCATTACCCCTGTGGGTGATGTGCAATGTTGGGGTAATAATGATTATGGCCAACTCGGGGATGGGACCAACACAAGCAGCAATACTCGTGTCGATGTGAGCGGTTTGTCGGGTGGCACGACCATCGTTGCCGGTGCTAACCACACATGTCTGCTTTCCGGGAATGAGGTCTGGTGTTGGGGCGAGAATTCACACGGTCAGTTAGGCGATGGCACTACCACGAACCGCAATGTGCCGGTAAAGGTATTAAGCAATGTCGTCGATATCACTGCGGGTTATGATTTCACCTGCGCGATCCTCTTGAATGGGCAAGTGATGTGCTGGGGCAATAACGAGCAGGGTCAGATTGCCAACAATGGTCAGGCTAATTATCTATCACCCACTTTGGCAAAACTGGTCAGCGGGCTTGAACAGATCGATGCCGGTCGGAATAAAAACTGTGGGTTAACGTCAGCGGGATTGGTCCAGTGTCTGAATGGCAGTAATTCTGAGGAATTAGGTGATCAGTCGGAAACAAACCTGAATGTCGCTGTGAACCGATTTGGCTCCTCTGTCGTTGCGTTGAATAGCCAGGGTGTCCCCATTCAGTTCCTTGATGGAGCGCCCAGGATGATCAGCCAGTTGAGCGGTGTTCAGGATATCGATAGTGGTTACGGTCATGTGTGTGCCCTCCAAAGTACAGGTGCTGTTCAATGTTGGGGCGCCAACAACTATGGCCAATTGGGAATTAACTCCAAAGATCGATCTGATGATCCCGTTGCTGTTCATAATCTGTATGAAGCCTGGCAATTGGCCGTAGGCAGGAACCATGCCTGTGCCATGATCACAACAAATGATCTTAATGACCCTGGAATCCGCTGTTGGGGTTTGAACAGCGATGGACAACTGGGGGACGGCACCAATGAAACCAGCCTGGTAACAGTGCAGGTCAAATAATCGGGGGATTCGATGATCTAAACTCTGGTCTTGAGTAGTGGGGGATTCCTGAGATAGAGTGGATTGAGAACTATATATCTCATTCCGCTCTATTCTTTGTATGATCTTTTCTTCTGATATTTGACAGCCACGCTTCTGTTTCTCTCGGCTTCTTAAAATGAATAACTTCCAAATGAGAATAATCTGGCAATGCAAACATTTGCGGGTATTCTTGCTTGCGTCGCCAGTATGTTTTGAATAACCAGTGGAACAGCGACTCATCTGACCAGAGTTTGAGCTGAATCCATAAGTGTTCGCGGTTGCCGTTCCATAACTCTTCTTTGAAGAACACCCGTTTCCAGGTGCGTCGAAAAAGCCTCCAAAAGATGACCCATAGCGAGTAATCCAGCCAAATGACCGCATCAGCACGCGGCCATGTGACTTGGCGAGTAGCTCTGTAATTTCCGGCAACCACCCAGCCGGGGGAACAGGTGGCTTGCTCGACGCGAGCGCGCAAGGTTTCATCTCCAGCAGCTGTCCAGTTTGGACCCCAGTTCAGTGCGTCCAACTCGATGAAATCCAATCCCAGTTTGTTTGCTAATTGTTCCGCTAAGGTAGACTTGCCTGAGCTGGTTGTGCCGATGACGATCAACTTTTTGTAGGGGAAAAATGTCATAATATCCTCTTCATAAGACCTGCGGGCAGTATAATCGGTAATCAGGTAAACGTAAAAAGGAAAAAGGTTGACCCTCGAAACCTTCCACTTCTTACTTCTCACTTTTCATTTTTTCACTCTACTAGAGGTAATATGTTCGATCTCCCCGATGACGAAATTCTCCCACTTTCGAAAGAGCATGTCTTTTATACCTGGTCTGCTCAGGCTAAGGTCAATCCCATTCCCGTGAAGCGCGCCAAAGGCGTCTATTTCTGGGATACAAACGACAAACGCTACCTGGACTTCAACTCGATGACCATGTGTGTCAATGTCGGGCATGGCGAGGAACGCATCATAAAGGCCATGCAGGAACAGGCGGCCGAACTGCCCTATGCCGCACCCGGCATGACAACCAGGATCCGTGCGATTGCCAGCAAAGCCGTAGCGGACGTAACCCCGCGTCAAGCCTTGACGAAAGTCCTGTTCACGTTAGGAGGGGCAGACGCCAACGAAAACGCCATCAAGCTTGCCCGCGGATACACTGGCCGGCATAAGATCCTGACCCGTTATCGCTCCTATCACGGTGCAACCATGGGTGCGATGGCTGCCACCGGAGACCCGCGCCGTCATATGTGGGAACCGCTAACCATGCCAGGTGTGGTGCATTTCCTGGATCCGTTCCGTTATCGCTCGACCTTTCACCGCACCAATCCTGATATTCCGGAAAAAGAGTTCGCTCAGGATTATCTTAACCATCTTGAGGAGGTCATTCAATACGAGGGACCTGAGACCGTCGCGGCGATCCTAATGGAATCCGTCACCGGTACCAATGGCATCATCATTCCACCGGAAGGTTACATGCAGGGCGTGCGCGAATTGTGTGATAAATACGGTATCGTTTTGATCGCGGACGAAGTCATGGCCGGCTTTGGGCGTACCGGCAAATGGTTTGCTGTCGAGCATTGGAATGTCCTCCCTGATATCATGACCATGGCCAAAGGCCTCACGTCAGCCTATGCGCCTTTGGGTGCGGTGGCGATGAAGCCGGAAATTGCCTCCGCGTTCGATGAGCGCGTCTTCGAGTCGGGGCTGACATACACATCGCATCCGGTTTCGCTGGCAGCAGCGGTTGCCAACATCCAGGTGCTGAAGGAGGACAAGATCGTAGAAAGGGTAGCAGGTTTGGGTCCGGTTTTGAAGCGCATGTTGTCCGATCTGGGAGAAAGTCATCCTTCTGTTGGAGATGTCCGCAGTATCGGCTTGTTCGGCATCCTTGAATTGGTCAAAGACCGCAAAACGAAAGAGCCGATGGCCCCCTGGAATGGGTCAAGCCCGGAGATGTCCGCGCTGAAGAAGTTTTGTCTAGATAACGGCCTGTTCCTGTACATGCACTGGCATACCGTATTGGTCATCCCGCCGTTGATCATCACGGAGGCACAATTGCAGGATGGTATGGATGTTCTGGATAAGGCGCTGGAGATACCGGATAAGGCCGTGAAGTAAATGAAAAGCTCCCGAAGATTTGAAGTTTTTTCGGGAGAGTTTTTTTACGGTGAGGTGAGCATGTACCAGCCCACTCTCAACCCAATGAAGCTGATCACAATGAGCGGGATGTAAGTGCAGGAGAGAAAAAGAACCCAGCGCGAATCGTCGAGACGGTTCAGGTTTGGATAGAGAGGAAAATACACAATGTCAATGCTTTGACCTTTTCCCATGCCCGACCATTCCATTGGCCCGGCCGTAGTGTCATGGGTAATGATTTTTCCTTTAGGGGTGGTAAATTGATACTTGACATTGTACGAGAATTGGAGTTCCCCGCCTTCCCTGCCTTCGATTTGATTTAATTGTTCGACCCATAGTTCTACTACTTCTGCTTTGGTCTGCTTACCGAAAACCCATAAAGGGATATCTTTGATACCATAATAAAATGTAGCGCCCATGAAAATCATCCCTACAGCGAGCAAGAAAACGCCTCCGATTCTTTTCATAACCGGGGGCCTGTGTTCCTTCCCGTTTTGATTTGTCATCACTGCGTATCCTGCCATAAGTATACCTCTCTAAAAATGTAACATGAAAAGAGTTGATGACCCACCTTCTCCAGTATGGTTTTTGTGAGAGGTTTTAGGCGATTTATCCGCCGGCGATAGCACCTATAATGAGCAAAGGCTCTATGCCTGATGCAACTTCATCAGGCAGAAGATAGTCTGTCGGTTCGTGGGAAATATCCTGTCCGCAGGCGAAGAAGCGCAGGAAAGGCCGGCGTTGCCCCGTGACGTGATCGCGTACCGTCCCTTTCAGTACCGGAAAGCGCGCTTCAAGCGCGTCGAGGGCCGCGCTCAACGTGGACGGGCCCTCGACATCCAATTCCACTTCCGTGCCGACCTGCGCCAGCACACTCAGGTGATGCGGGATTTTGACCCGGATCATGGCAGGGTCTGTACCTCGACGGACAATACAGCCGGAAGATCGTGGACGATTGGCATCCAGTTATCGCCCGCATCGGCCGAGACGTACACCTGTCCGCCGGTGGTGCCGAAGTACACACCACATGGATCGAGCGAGTCGATGGACATGGCGTCACGGAGTACGTTCACGTAACAGTTGCTCTGCGGCAGACCCTTTGTGAGCGCTTCCCACTCGTTCCCACCTGTCCGGCTTCGATAGACACGCAGCTTGCCCTCGGGCGGATAATGCTCCGAATCTGACTTGATCGGGACGACATAGACAGTATCCGGTTCGTGGGCGTGGATGTCGACCACAAAACCGAAGTCGGAGGGCAAATTCCCGCTGACCTCGTGCCATGAATCACCGGCATCGTCGCTGCGCATGACGTCCCAGTGCTTTTGCATGAACAGCACGTCCGGACGGGAGGGGTGCATAGCCACATGATGCACGCAGTGACCGATCTCAGCCTCCGGCTCGGGCAGAAATTCTGATTTCAATCCACGATTGATCGGTTTCCAGGTCGCTCCGCCATCGTCCGTGCGGAATGAACCGGCTGCCGAAATGGCGGTGAATATTCGTCTGGGGTTGCTTTCGTCCAGGATGATGGTGTGCAGGCATAATCCACCTGCGCCCGGCTGCCAGTTAGGCCCTGTGCCGTGGCCGCGCAAGCCGGGGAGTTCCTTCCATGTGTGCCCACCGTCGGTGGACTTGAACAGAGCGGCGTCTTCCACACCTGCATAAACGGTGTCCGGGTCGGAATGCGAGGGTTCAAGATGCCAGACGCGGGTGAACTCCCAAGGATGGGGCGTGCCGTCATACCATTGGTGTGTGCCAGGATCGCCTTCATACTCGAACTTGTTGTCCACAGCCTCCCAGGTTTGGCCGCCATCGTCCGAACGCTGGGTGACCTGACCGAACCATCCGGTGGACTGCGAGGCGTAAATCCGATTCGGGTCGGCAGGGGAGCCTTTCATATGATAGATTTCCCAACCCGCGAAATGTGGGCCGCTGACATCCCACTTCTGGCGCTTGCCATCCGAAGTCAGGATGAAAGCACCTTTATGTGTACCGACTAAAACTCTAACACCGCTCATGTTTACTCCTTTATCCGTGTTCCGAATCCAAGTTCTCTAGATGAATAAATACGACTAACTTTACTTATTTTAGAACATATATTCTGTTTCGTCAATGCATTATGGTCTATTCGAATGGCACAGATTGATCGAATCAATGAGGCGAACGAGTTGAGAGTAATCAAACATGCTGATCTACAAGAATTGGGTTGCCATCGGGGTCTACGATCATAAAACTTGCCGGTCCTGTAGTGTTTTCCTCTGCTTCACTTTCAAATTCCACGCCATCTGCTTTTAATTGACGTTGAAGTTCACGCACATCCGTAAACGCTTCAAGCGCCTGTGCGTTTTGATCCCAACCCGGGTTGAAGGTCAATAAATTTTTCTCGAACATCCCCTGGAAGAGACCAATTACGTGATCTCCGTTTTTCATAACTAACCAGTTTTGAGAAACATCGCCTTGAAATGCCTCGAAACCGAGCTTCTCATAGAAGCTTCTGGATGCCTCAATATTCTTCACACTTAAACTGATCGAGAATGCGCCAAGTTCCATGTTCTTCTCCTTTTTGATGTTGAAAACAAAATCTGTACTTTTTAGGTGATATTTACTCTGCCCGAGAACGGCCAAAGATCATGCCAAGACCGATAATAATGATGATAGCCGGCCAGAACAGATTCCAGTTGAAATTCCAGGACGCGCCAACGAGCATACTGAAGGATAACGCAACCAGAAACAGTCCGATCAAAGCGGTGAATGCGACATCCATCGAGAATGCATTGCCATGTGAACGGAAACGGTTATAGGCTCCGTTCAACATACCGGCTGCCGGCAGCATGATAAAGAGCGCCCACCAGTTCAGTTCAAAAGGCAGTATATTCAACTGATTGAGAATGAGAGCAACGCCCCCGAATACGAAGATAAGACCCAGCCAGAGGTTGGATGATTGCTTCTTGTTGTTCTTATTGGGTTCATGAGTTTCAGCCATTTCAGTTTGTCCTTTCAGATTAGATTTTTGTTGTAATGACTTCTTGTTTCAGATTATGTGGCTAATTTTTCATCCACCCACTTGAGCGAAGTCAACACACGAATAGACACGAACAGGTAGAGCAATCCAGAAAGCGGACCGAGATCGAGCGATCCTGCTTCGGCAGGCGGAATCGGGAAGGTTGCCAGGTTAAAAACGAGCAGCCCACCTCCGATCAGGAGAGCCGCCGCTCCCCAGATCATACCGAAACGTGGGTGGCTGAACATCGCAATCCCAATTAAGATGGTGGCCAGGGAGAGGTAAATATCCCAGGAAACATCCATTCCCAATTGCACCATGTTCACCCCGTCGAATGCGAGACCCAAATCCGAACGCGCCTCAAGCGGGATGGTCTGGAATATGGCCGATTGCACCACAAGCATGAGGTTGACGATTGTCCCGGCAATGATGGCAAAAATCGTGGCAGCCTGTAGCGTAACAGTCTTACGATGTAGTCGAAAGAAATGATATATGCCAATAAAAGCCAGTGATAACAACGGTCCAAAAGCCATCCCCAGATAGATTCTGACGCTATCAATGAATGGGATTGGAGCAATCGCTCCGGCATAAGCCACGTCAGCCAGGATGCCAGCGATCACACCGAAAATGATCCAATTCCGTGTCAGTTGTTTTTCTTCGCTGATTGAATTACGTGGCAAAGGTGTTGGTGGAGTAGTCATGTCTTTATCTCCTCGTTTTGGACAGCGTTTCCAAAGAGCGAATACTGGACGATCCATTAACCGGTTTCCAATTTTCCCTCTATATATTTGGACACAAATTGTCAGAAAATTATACTTGATATTCTTATGTGGGAAGCAAAGTTTAAATCTTGGGAAGCACTTTAAGTTGTTGGAAGCGGAGTCCAAAGTCTCTAACTTTGGCGGTATTAACTGGAAATTTTGTACACCAGCTAACAACTTTTGAGTGCTCGAGAATCTTGAGGAGAAAATAAATTAGCGGAGCAGGGATTTACCGGCTCCGCTGTGAGAAATGATTTCTATTGAATGGGTCGGAGTGTATGTGCAATGTCTGCCAATAAACTCAAGTTACCGTTGCCACTAAAGGTCAGGTATTGCTCGCCGATCGTGGTGAACAGGAAGAAAGCTTGAGCGCCGTCAGCGCCCTGGACCATGAATTGCGCGGCTGGACGCTCACCGTCCAGGATGATGCGTTCTTCGGACAGGATCACGATACCTGACGCGTCCCAACCTGTTTTACGCTGATTCACGAAAGCCTCGAGATCGTTCTTCGGATCCCAGTAGTTGACCGTTACGGATAGAATTGTCTCCCCAACAGGGGTCGTTTCAACAATGTCACCGGGCTGCCAGTCCCAGGAATAGAACTGGACGTAATATCCGCGTGAATGCTGTTCGCCATCGTCAAAGGCCCAACCAGTAGGATAGTCGAATTCGAAATTGTTAGCCATATCCTGGTAAGTTTCTTTAGGGGAGAACGCTTCAGGAAAGGGAGATGATGTTGAAATTGGGGAGGCTACGACTGGAACGGTGACAACAATTGGTGGTTCTTCCTGGATTTGTTCAATTGGCCTGGGTGTGTTGAACAGGGAGCAGCCCAGACCTGTGATGGCCGGCAATGTCAACAAGAATAAAAATAAGCGTTTCATGGGTTTTCTCCTGTGTACTGATTTAGATGTTTGGACGCATTACGATTCTTTTTTGTTCCCTTTATAGTGCAACTTTTCACCTCTCTAAGCATCTGATACAATGAAAACAGTAATACCATCGCCAATCAAGGCGTCTTTATAGAGAAATATATCAACAACTGAGGAATATAATGTTCAATCTTGGAAGCGTCTCTACACCATCTAAAACATCCGATGAAAAAGGAAAGCACGTCAAAGTGCTTGTGCTGGGTTCCGGTCCGGCGGGATATTCTGCTGCGTTGTATGCAGCCCGTGCGGAACTGGAACCAGTTGTGCTGACCGGTATGCAACTGGGCGGCCAGGCTTCTTTAACCTATACCATTGAAAATTACCCGGGTTTCCCGGAGGGCGTGGGTGGACCGGAACTGGGTGAAATGTTCCAGAAACAGGCTGAACACTTTGGCGCAGTGACCGAATTCGATCTGGCTAATGGGGTTGATTTTTCAACCCGTCCATTCAAGGTGATGACGGATAACGGCGAATATCTGGCTGATACGGTCATCATTACTACGGGCGCCAGTCCCAATCACCTGGAGATTCCCGGTGAAGAGGAAATGACCGGGAAAGGCGTTTCGTATTGTGCTACCTGTGACGGATGGTTTTTCAAGGACAAGAAAGTGGTTGTTGTTGGCGGCGGGGATTCTGCTTTGGAAGAAGGGTTGTTCCTGACACGCTTCGCCAGCGAAGTGACCATCATCCATCGCCGTGATGAATTACGCGCGGGCGCGATTTTACAGAACCGTGCCCTGGGACACGAGAAGATCAAGTTCCTGTGGAATACTATCGTGACGGAAATCGTTGGCGAAGAAAAGGTCGAATCTGTCAAATTGAAAAACGTTGTTACAGATGAAGAATCCAGCATGGATACGGACGGCGTCTTCATCTTTATCGGTCATACGCCTAACACACAGATTTTTGAAGGACAATTGGACCTGGATAAGAACGGCTACATCAAGGTCAACAATATGATGGAGACCAGCGTCGAGGGCGTTTATGCGGGTGGTGAGGTTGCCGACCCACATTTCCGGCAGGTGGTCACATCCGCAGGTATGGGGGCTGCAGCGGCCATCCAGGCCACGCGTTACCTCGAAGCGCAGGAAGCATAATCGAGGTCTGATTTGGAACCATAAGAGACTTTACCTTAATATTTTGGTAGAGTCTCTTTTCATGTCTATTGTAGGAATTCTGTCTAAAAGCTGGCAAAAAAACTTTTTTCTTGCGTGAGTCTCAATTAGAATAAATAAATCAATACGAACTGGAGGAGAAATGACCAATAAAATCTCAATCATTGGGGCAGGTATGACCGGCTCGACCACTGCACATTGGCTGGCAGAGCGTGAGTTGGCTGACTTGGTGCTGGTCGATATCGTCGAAGGGATGCCGCAAGGCAAGGCGCTGGATATGCAAGAAGCCATGCCTGTCATTGGCAAGGATGTAGAAATCGTAGGTTCGAATGATTACAAGGCTACGGAGGGCTCCAATATCGTCATCATTACCGCTGGTTTGCCGCGCAAGCCGGGCATGTCTCGAGATGATCTGTTGAGCGCAAATGCAGAGATTGTGGGCAAAGCTGCAACCGAAACGCTGAAATATTCACCGGACGCTTACTATATTATCCTGACCAATCCGCTTGATACCATGGCATATCTAACTCTGAAGAAGACCGGCTTGTCGCGCGAACACGTTGTCGGGCAGGCCGGCATTCTGGATTCGGCGCGTATGCGCGCTTTTGTCGCCATGGAAACGGGCGTGAGCGTAGAGAATATCGATTGTTATGTATTGGGCGGACACGGGGATACGATGGTCCCGCTGACCCGGCATTCGAATATCGCCGGTGTTCCATTACGGGACTACATGCCCGCTGATCGTTTGGAGGCGATCGTCGAACGGACGCGTAAGGGTGGCGGCGAGATCGTTGGTTTGCTCAAAACGGGTTCCGCGTTTTATGCTCCCGCAGCAGCCTGTGCCCAGATGTCAGAAGCTATTTTGAAAGACAAGAAACTGGTCGTTCCAGCGGCTGCGTACATGCAGGGAGAATATGGTCTGGACGACATTTACTTTGGTGTACCTGTCATGCTCGGGGCGAATGGTGTGGAAAAGATCATCGAATACGACCTGGATGCAGATGAAAAAGCCCAACTTGAAAAATCGGCCGAAGCTGTTAAAGAAACACACGAGGCTTTGAAGAAACTGGTGGAAATTTAACAACAATCTCTAGGGTGATCACGAATTACCCTGCAAGAGAAATTTTGGAGGTGTTTTGATGATATTGAAAGAGAAAATTGCAGCCCAACTTCCTGCTCAGCGTGAACGTTACCGCTCTTTGGCCAAAGAGCACGGAGACGTTGTGGTTGCTAACGTAACTGTGGGACAAATTGTAGGTGGAATGCGCGGTGTCAAATCTTTGCTGACCGACATTTCCTTTGTCGATCCTGGCGAAGGTATCCGTTTTCGCGGCATGACCATTCCCGAAGTGCTGGCTGCGTTACCCAAACCCGAAGGCGCGGAAATGCCGTATGTAGGTGGTCTGTTCTATCTGTTGTTGATCGGTGAAGTACCTACGGAGGAGCAAGCCCTGGCTGTGGAATCTGAATGGGTCGAACGTAGTCACGTGCACAAGTATGTTTTTGATATGCTGCGTGCTATGCCCAAAGATACACATCCGATGACACTTTTCTCGCTGGCAGTCAAATCTTTGGAGACACAATCGGATTTTGCTCGTCGCTATCAGGAAGGCATGCACAAGGATGAATATTGGGAACCGGCCTTAGAAGACACACTCAATCTGACTGCCAAACTGCCGGTCGTAGCTGCCTTTATCTATAACCTGAAATACAAAGATGGGAATGAACCCAAGGTCGATCCAGAATTGGACTACGGCGCTAACTTTGCTCAAATGCTGGGAGTCGAAAACCAGGATGAATATGCTGACTTGGCGCGACTATACTTCATCATCCATTCCGATCACGAATCCGGGAACGCTTCGGCTCATGCCACCCATCTGGCTGGCTCCACGCTCTCGGACATTTACTACGCTTTTTCCGCTGGCCTGAACGCCCTGGCTGGTCCATTGCATGGCCTTGCCAACCAGGAATGCCTGGGCTGGCTGCTGGGTGTACGCGATCAGTTTGGCGGAGTACCCAGTAAAGAACAGTTGCGTCAGTATGCCTGGGATACGCTCGAGAGCGGCAAGGTCATCCCTGGCTATGGACATGCAGTGCTGCGTGTGCCTGATCCACGTTTCACGGCACAAATGAAATTTGCCAAACAGCATTTCCCCGACGACACCCTGGTCCAGATCGCGGATATGGTCTTCGAAGTTGTTCCGCAAGTGCTCAAGGAACAGGGCAAGGCCAAGAACCCTGCCCCCAACGTAGATGCTATTTCCGGCACGCTCCAGTATTACTATGGCTTGCAAGAATTCGACTTTTATACGGTACTATTCGGTGTTGGCCGCGCATTGGGCGTGACCGCCAACTACGTCTGGGCACGTGCGCTGGGTCAGCCGATCGAGCGGCCCAAATCCTTGACGATGAAGATGCTCGAGGATGTCGTAGCAGGCAAATAGTCTGGTTCGATGCGATGAATCAAAACAGCGGGATTTCGGTCCCGCTGTTTTTGTCTTAATCCGGTTGCACGGTCGGTTAGTAATCTTCGTGGAAAGGTAAGGGTTCGCTAATCGCCTGGTAGAACGGTGTTGTTCATCCAGATTTCTGCACCACCTCTAAATCTACCTACCACCACATCTAAATCGCCGTCGCCATCCAGGTCGCCCAGAGATGGTTTACCGCTCATATCTGATTTTTCTCCAAGTCGTAGGCCGCTGTCAATTAGTTGACCATCCTCATTGAGCCAGACTTCGTTGGGTAAATCCATGTTTGCGATAAAAACATCCAGGTCACCGTCCAGGTCGAGATCGCCTGTGGATATTTCGGCTCCACTGGTCTCGTTCAAGCGTTGCCCACTATCTATGAATTGAGCATGACCATCGTTTAGAAAGAGCCGGCTTGGGTATGCACTCGTCATCCGAGAGCCGTTGGTCACCAGGGCATCTAGATCGCCGTCACCGTCGAAGTCAGCCAGGGCTACACTTCCAATTGTGGATTGTTCATCATCCAATTGCCAGCCTAGGCTGAATTTACTACTGCCATCGTTTAGTTGCACTACATAACCAATTTTCTGATTTTTGCCGAAATAATCGACATCCCCATCTCCGTCCAGGTCGCCCCAGGCAATAGGTTCCTCGCCCAGTGCTAAACTGCTATCAGAGAAGTTGGCTTTGCCATCGTTCAAATAAACCTTGTCTGGCATGCCGCTGGGGTCGTAATACACAACGTGTACGTCGATGTGATTGTCTCCATTAAGATCGAGCACATGAACCTCGACTCCACTGATCGCAGCGTCACCTAGATCCTGGCCGTTATCTTGGAAGTTCCCGGTACCATCATTGAGGTAGATTTTGCTGGATGCAAAGAACTGATGACAGTTAATGAAGGCGTCTAAATCGCCATCTTCATCAAAATCTGCCAGGACTACACCATGGCCATATTGTGTCAACTGCTGGTCGGTATCGAAAAAATAACCACTGCCATCATTCAACCAAACCTGGGAATGATTGGCTTTTAGGTTGGCAAACATAGCATCCAAATCACCGTCGTTATCCAGGTCACCGAGACCAGCCTGAAAAGTTTCGGGCGATGTGAATTCCTGGACGCTCTTTTCAAATGAGATGTGTGCTACAGGCTTTTGTGCAGGGGCTAAACCCCATGATGGCCACAAATCATCGTGAGAATTGTCAACCAGGGGATGCTGGTTGCTGCCGTCCGGGTTCATGGTATAAAGCTTGAATTTCCCATCTCGTTGAGTTTGGAAGGCAATCTGACTCCCATCCGGTGACCAAGTCGGGTTCTCATCGAAGCGCGGGGAATCGGAGAGTTGGCGGATATGGCTGCCATCGCTATTCATAATGTAAACGTCCGTGTTTTGGGAGCCTGGCTGCAAGCCATTGAAAGCAATCTGCGTTCCATCCGGTGACCAGGCTGGAAAAAGTTCCCAGGCCGAACTGTCGGTCAATTGACGCTGATTACTGCCATCTGGGTTCATGATGAAAATATCCCAGTTGCCGTTGCGATAAGATGAGAAAGCGATTTGCGTTTCGTCCGGTGACCAGTCGGCGAATTGATCGTTGGCTGCATTGGATGTCAGGCGTGTCAGGTTTGAGCCGTCGGAGTCAATAGTGTAGATTTCGTAAAAACCGTCCCCGTCGTAATCCGCATCGAAAATTATTTTTTGGCCCTCTGGTGACCAGGAAGGATGATCCTCGGCAGCATCTGTGGTTGTCAGCCGGTGCAGGTTGCTGCCGTCGCTGTCGATCACATAGATTTCATACTTGAGATTGGGGAAACGAGGTTTAGGGTCGTGCCGCGCGGTCAGAAACGCAACCTGAGAGCCGTCCGGAGAGATGGCCGGGCTGTCGTCGAAGCCGGGATCGTTTGTCAGCCGTCTTACTCCGCTGCCATTCGGTTTCATGATGTTAATCTCAGGGTTGCCATCCCGGTCGGAGTAGAATGCGATCAGTCCACTCATAGCGTCAGGTGAAGGCACCGGGCTTGTTGCGGTAGGCACAATGGTTTGTGTTGCGATAGTTTTCGGAACAGGGGTTTGGGTTGGTAAATCCGGTGTTTGAATTGCACCTGTTTGGCCAGGACTACAGGCCGCCATTAGGATAATAAGAGGTGTTCCCCACCAAAATTTATAGTGCATGTGTACCTCCTCCGTTAATAGTGTACGCTTGATTTTCTCAAGCGAAACATACCCTGGAGGGGTTTTCGGGGATTCTCCTGGAGAGTTAATTGAGGATGTTACGTTTTTTATCGGGAATTCGGGAAGGTAGCCCGCAAAGCTGGTTCCAGCTTGACCGCGTGGCTTGACCCGGCAATGGCGAATACACGTTCTCCCTTTTGAACGAGATCGATGATGACACGTACAAAGTGTTCATCCCGGGCTTCGTTTGTACGGGCGGCGATCTCTCCCAAGTAGCCGGGCAAGCCGAATTGATCGGACGTATCGCGCCAATCCGCTTCGTCAGGGAAGTCGCGCTGCCAGATGGCGTCAATTTGCTCCACGCTGGAAATCACGTTCTCGATCCCCGGGTAGTCGCTGCGCTCACGGATGTAATCCCAGGCAACTGCATCCGGATCATCGGGTTTCCCGTACCGGAAATTGCTGAAGTAGGGTCTCAGGGTGTAAAACAAGGCCACCTGTTCTTTGGGATATTTTTCCAGCGCGTACTGGATTTCGCGCTCGCGCGGAATCTCCCAGGTGTAGACGGGGACATTATCTTTGCGCGCCAGCGAGAAGGCCCAGCCCATTTCACCGAACTCTTTAACTGGGTTCTGCAGGCCTTGGATGAAAAATCCTAGACGGCTTTCTACCAGTGCGACGGTTGGTTGAAAAGCATCCCAATGAGATTGGATATCAGAGATTTGGGGATCGTCCGGATTTTGAGTATGCTCGCTGCCATAAAACAAAAGCGCGCCATCGTTTTGGGTTTCAAACTCAACGATATAGGGACGAGGATGCGTATCAACCAACGCATCGTATTTTTCACTGGTCAGCAAGGGGACGGCTATTTCTATCGTTCCGTAATTTGTGTAGTAGCCAGGGGAACGCCAAAACAGGGTGGAGGCGAAGGCCAAAAGGGCTGAAATGGCAAGAATAACAAAAATTAGGTTTCGATACTTCGACATTTTAAACACAAATTATGACCGGATTGGTGGGATTATAACCGATGAAGAATTTCCTTTTGTCCAAAACAAATAACCGCCGGATGTGAAACTCACATCCGGCGGTAGATGTACTTGAGACAGTGAAACCTTACTGCATACCCAGTGTCCTTGGTTGAACAACGATGTAAGCCGGGATGCCCTCAGATGCTTTGTAAGTCATATTGTCTTCGGAATCCCGTGCAACGATGTAGTATTCAACGCCTAAGGGTGTCACAGCCGAGGCAGGGATGACAGCTGTATATCCCTGCCTGTGATTCTCTTGCATCGGAACGCGTATAAATTTTGTGTTCCCGGCAACCCTGTAGAACAGCTCCACTTTTTGGACGCGGATATCATCGGTCACGACAGCCAGCACAGGAAGATCCTGTGCATCGGTGGCTTTGGATATCAGGTCGTGATGGATTACAGCGGGCAGGTCGTTGTCAACTTTCAAAAGTACCGCGGCGGATGACCATATGTCATGCCCCAGACTGTCTTGATATTGAACCATCAATGTATCGACATCATTCACCTTCAACGTACCGCCGTTAGAGGCAGTTTTTTGCACATTCAAAATGCCCGTAAATGTGCCAGGTGATCCTTCAGGGCTGAGAGCAATCATGACACCTTCAGGTTGCGCGTCGCTAGTGACGAAAGCTTGAGGTGAAGATGCTCCAAAATCGTGCAGGGTAAGTTTCACTGCACCGGACTTCTGCATCAAGTACGTAGACTTGTCGAAGTAAGTGAAGGATATACCGAATTGGTCGAGTACTTGTTGCGCTAGGGTCAGGCGGTCGTTGCCCGAGATGACCTGCGAGAAGTTGAAGCCGAAGTAAACGACCTTGAAATTATTATGGACCTCATCGCCGATAACTTCCATGCCCAGGTAGTCTCCAAATGACCAGGTGAAGAGCGGTGAGACACTGCCGATCTGACTTTCCGCCGGTTGCAGGTAATCCTGGATATCACGACCCGGGAAGGCACGTAATTGGAAGGTTCCAAAACCGCCAATTGGATGCCCCAACCCATAAATTTCACCTCCGCCCATTTGGCTTGACATTGGGTAGGCTGATCCGAAGTAGTCGCGTAGCATAGTTGGGTCCACGCCCGCGGCAGAGCCGGTTGCAGCTAACGCGGCGGCCAAACGTGGGCTGCTCATCAAGAGTTTACCGCCAGCATCCAGATAAGCCTTGAGGGCGGTCCGTTGATCGGGGTTGAGCTGGCCGTTTTGACGTCCAGCTTGACCAGCAGACCAGATTATCAGGTCATATAGGCTGAAGTCGACGTCGTCGGTGCGGTCTACCAAGACGTATGGTACTCCCAATGAAGTCAATACACCCTCAAAAGCCTCTTCGGCTGTATAGCCATCATCATCATCAACAACCAAGACTGATGCTGTTCGGCTGAACACGCGTACGACTCCCTCTGCACTTGCTTCATCACCAGTGTGCGAAGCCTTTGCCTGTACAGCGAATTTGCCTGAGACAGGTTGATCCCAGACCGCGCTCACTGTCGTTGGTACGCCAGGATCGAGGGTTGTGATGGTGCTCTCGGCAACTTTGACTTGTTGACCGTCAAGGGTTGCTATGAATTCTACCTTGACACCCGCAAGCGGGTCAGAAGTCAGGTTGTATAACAGAGTTGTGAACATGGCTGGACCAGTTCCTGCAATTACCGGCTGTTGCGCAAATGCCGGGCGGTCGATCCCAAGCTTTGTCGTCACACCATCTGCTCGGATAGCATCAAATGTCATGGTTTGACCAAGCTGGGATATGTTCATGAAATGCCAACCGGAAATTGTTGTGCCATCCAACGGGGTATTACGGTTGGTATTGGGTTCAGTGAATGGAGTGATGCCTAAGGTAGTATCTGTCCATGGGTCTGTTGGCTCACCGCGATTCAAATTGAGACGCAGCTCTTGCGTACCATCTCGGAAATCGTACTCCACTACAGCCATACGAAGGCGGGCAGGATTATTTTGGCTACCACCGCGATCGTAATGCCAGATCAGCAAGCCCGAACCGTGCGCAGCTTTATCAAAGATAGCACCTGGCGCACGGTTGGAGACATACTCAATATAAAGACGTTCCTCAGCACCTATACTGCTCGAACCACTACCCCCAAGCGGTATCTCAACAATAGTTGGCGCCAGGGAGCGTGGCCACAGCTCAACACCATAGGTGGTATCGGTGATAACCTGAGTTTCAACCCAGCCCTGGTTGACTTTGCTGAAGGGATTGAAATGCATTGGGTTGGAGCCAGCCGGGTTATCGCCCATCCAGGATCCGCCTGCCATGATCTCCCAATCGCCCGAGCCAGCATTATTGTATGAAGTAGCATAGTAGTCAGACTCTCCAATGCTATGCCCCATCTCGTGCGCGGTAACCCCGATGTTGAAGCCGATTGCAGGACAGGTATTGGAGGCCCGGATACGCAATTCCCTGTCGTCTTCCCCAAAATATCCAGTGCGGAAATTAGCAGTGGAGGCATGCGACCAGATTTGTCCATCGATGCCAGTGGCTTCTTTACCTGGCCCGGCATGCAGCAATACCACCATGTCAACAGAACGATACTCCTCGCCGCGAGATGTGTACACAACCCGGTCATTATCATATTCATCCCATGGAACCATATCCTTAACTAGATCACCAATTTCATTGCTGATCGCTCTCGATACACTCCAACCCCCCGATAACTGGTAATCGAATTTGGCCATATCGTAAGAACTAGTAACCGGGCCATATACATCCAACTCGGGAATGAAATGTCCATAGGAATTTTCGAAGTATAGATCTGTAACCGAACCGGTAGGGCTGGTGCCTAGTCCAGAGATTCTTTCCTGGAACCACTCGCGTGTCTGATACGGTTCGAACTTCACATCTTGGTATTGAACCAGGATAACGACATAGCGGTAACGTTTAGGCTCGACATCCCCAGCCGTAAAGATCGAATTGTTTGGAGATTGTACCTTCCGAACGGCTTCGAAAACTTCATCGCGTTTGTCGTTCCCTTTGTCATTCAGCCACACCGACTTGGTCTGGCCAACCTTCTTGGTTAAACCATAAGGTAAATCCTTGCCGACTTTCAAACTGGAAGGAACAACTTTTCCCGAAGGATTAGTAACACCATCGTCGTTTTGTGCATAGGTCCACCATTCCTGTTCATCCTGCACAATGGTGTAACCGTCAAGAGTCTCGATCTGGCCTCCAGTTTCCATGGGGGTCAGGCGAGCTTCCAACGTTGTTCCATCTGGTTGTTGGAGTTGCAACAAATCCGGGCTGGGTGGTGCGAAGTCCAGGAATTCACCTTGCCACAGGTCATAGGGATCCTCGGCAAAACGCTCGCCAGAAGATTGTGGATGGTAACTTGCTGCGAAGCTCACTCCAGTAACGGAAATGAGCATGAAGAGCGCCAGGAACAGGTTGAAGAGGAAACGAATCGCTCTCCTGCTGGGTGAGTTAATTTTGGTTGTATGCTTTTTCATTGTTATATCCTTGTACTTTGAATTGAAGATGGGCAGACAGGGAAATAAATAACAATGGGCTCCCGGTAATTTGAATGTAGAGTGGCTGACTTTCTATACTCTACAAATCCCTACCGGATTCGTTCATAGGATTAACCTCCTTTTGAAAAAGGTAATCAAACTACATCCCATTCACGACCGATAAAGTTAATTCCAGGAACGAGTAAGACAGTAAAAATATCTAATATTTTTTGAACTTCCTCCCTTTTCAATTACCCTAAATCAAGATAATTGTTCTCAAATCTCGTTATAGATGAACCGGTTCATTTTCTTGCAAACAAAATATTACCTTTCATTATCGAAAAGCTATTATTAATTATAAGAATTGCTGGTCACAATGTCGTCACAAATTACGAGAAATCACCCAATATTAATCTCACAAATTCCAGAGATGATTGATCAAAAAATAAACTAATTTTTGCTAAAGGCTAGCAGAGCTTTATTCTTGTGCCGGGATAAACTTATAACCGATACTAGGGAGTGTTACCAGGTATTCCGGTTGAGCCGGAACGAGTTCAATTTTCCGGCGTAATCTGTAAACAATGTTCTTAAGCGCTGCTTGGTCAGCCTCACTTTCATATCCCCATACACGTCGAATAATTTCATCATAGTTAATCGTATGTCCGGAGTTACCCATTAAAAGATGCATTAAACGCAATTCCAGGTTGGTCAATCGAACAGGTTCTTTCTCTCCGATTTTAATAGTTCTCTCAGAGAAACTAAGTACAAAATTACCAACATGAAGATCATCCATTACACCGGGGTTCAAAATCCAGGTTCGACGCAACCAGGCTTGTATTTTAACAATTACAAGTTTTGGTTTTATTGGCTTTATTATGCAATCATCTACTCCGGTTTGATATGTTTCTATAATTTGATTTTCTGATATGGCATAAGTCAATAATAAAATAGGGATGATCGTTTCTCTACGAAACATACCAACAAGATTAACGACAGATGCCTCAAATCTGTGATTGTCGACAAGAATCATGTCAGGAACTTCATTTTCCCAGGTTTCAATTGCTTGATCAAATGCATCTTGAAAAACAACATTAAAATTAGCATGCTGCAAGCTGTAAGTCCAGAGCGCGCCCGACTCAATATGGTCACTGACCACCAATATTTTGGGAGCAACGCCTCGTGATGCAGATTCGAATTTCTTGCTGACCAAAATAAATCCTCCCGGCAATATTTTGATGCACTAATATAGAACACCTGTGAATGAGAAAAGTCGCATCTGACCTTCAGAGGAAAGCGCACTTCACCAAATTACTATGTCGAGGCGCTTCCCATTTTCAAGGTGGAAGGAACAATATCTATCAGGGGTTATATGTTTTCTTCAGATTTTTTTGATTGAACACCGAAACCAGATTTGACCGTCCACCCTGCAATGCTTCCACCTCGAGATCCAACTCCACCCAGTAGAACTGGCGATGCTTTGAATACGGGTCGATGCGCACAACCGTCCCTTCGAACCAGCCCTCGCTCTTCCAAAACTTGGAATCGAGGAACACTTTGACGCGGTTACCAACGTGGAAAGTTTCAACCATGTTGTCTGCCTTGATTGATTTGTGCTTTACTTCCAAGCGGTGAAGTGCTTTCAAATTGATAGAGAATATCCAGCTCATCCCAACGGCGATCGTTCAGCGTTGTTGCGGCCCCCGATTGCCTGATCTCATAGAGCATCTCTGTATCTATTTCAGCTGTAGCGATGATCTCTTCATTGAAAGGAGATTCGGCAGCGATGCCTTTCTCTGGAAAATCCCCATCGCAAGGTGTCAAAATTGAGGCTGCGCCATAGAAGGGCGTCTCATTCACGGTGCCCAACAAGCTGCAATGTGCAACAAATATTTGGTTTTCAACACAACGGGCCTGCGCGCAATGACGAACCCGCCAATAACCGTGCACGCTGGCTGTGGCTGATGGCGAAAGTAGCAGTTCTGCGCCTTGTACGGTCACCAGACGGGCAGCTTCCGGGAATTCCAGGTCATAGCAAGTTAGCAAGCTGAGTTTAACCTTGTCTGTTTCGAAAACGGCCAAGTGATCGCCAGGA
>JASFRG010000019.1:0-43389 GCA_050115035.1 Anaerolineales bacterium
TTTCTACTTCAATTGCAGGTGCAAAATGATGACCACAAAAAACGTTAGAAGCAGGATGATAGCTAATGTGATGAGAACTGTGAATTGTGATGACTGTTGTTGGGTTGACATAGGAACCTCCTGTAGACCGTAAATCTTCAGAACATCTTTGCCATTCAAGATTAAGTTTTTTTCTTCACCTGACGAAATGCAAACCATCTCTGCCTAAAACCGTTGAAGTGATTGTGGTAGAGTTACATCAGTTTGCAAAGCCATTCAACTTTGATATCCCCAGTTATTGGCAAAATCAAAAATGAAAAACTAATGTGAATTCAATTGTGGGGTCTTCGCATGGCATTCCCCCAGGCAAAAATCCTTAGACGTGTTGATGAGAGCGTCGGATCGTTACAATTTTTATAGCATATTTCAGTAATTTGGTCAATTTTATCTGGTTATTTCCATACCTTTTTTCCCGAAGGAAAGTCGATTGATTCCATATGCATAAATCGTAAACAATAAAAAAGGACCTCCACGATTTTGTGGAGGTCAGCATGTTTACTGAGTATTTTGTTTAAACTCCGGAACAGATTGCAAGTACAGCCATATGGCCTTCAATTCGTCGTCATAAAAATTACTGTAATCCTTCCAGGGCATGAACTCATTGTCAAGCTCATGTCCGCTTGGGGTGACGCCAGTCCGCATAGCTGTGATGAATTGCTCCTCCGTCCAGGCTGCCAGCTCGCCGCCCGGGGTCAGATTCGGGGAGATTTTCTGGATGGTAGGATCAGGAAATTGAGCGCCGTTCAGGTTCGGGCCATGACAGACGCGGCAGTCGTTGGTGTCGACCATGTACTTGCCATATTCCTTGGTCACTCCTTTTTCCGGCGCAGCCAACTGAGTCGCGTGGCTGACAGATTCAACCGGCAATTCTCCCAGCATACCGGCAGTCAGCATGATCTTAGCCAGCGGCGTGAAATTCCGCCCATTGGTGACGTGGTCAACCGGCGGGACGCTTTGTACATAAGCGATAATCGCCGCCAGGTCTTCATCGCTCAAATTTGCCGTCGAAACAACCGCAGGCATGAAAAGGGGCTTCCCTTCAGGATCGATGCCATGCCGGATGGCCAGTACATAATCTTCGACTGAGGTGGCTTCACGTCCAAAGCCGCCCTCACCTGATGTCAGGTTGGCCGAGTCAATTGTGCCGAGCAGCCCCGTGTTGAACCAGTTCTCGATGCCGCCTAAATCTGCTCCGTGACAGCCAGCGCACAAAACATCAGCGCGATGCTTGCCAAATGCTAGGCTGGCCTCATCAGTAGGCAGGGTTATGTCATACGACGGGAAATCATACGTTTTGTTCAGCCGGGCATTTCCCATAAAAATCAGAACAAAGGCCACAAGTAAAATCAGTCCAACCAACGATCCCAATCCAATACCAACCCATTTGAACACCTTTTTCATAAACAAATATCTCCTTTACTATAAAATTGGACACAAACAATCCAAATATACTCTTCGAGCAGAAAAATGCAAGGGTGATTTTTCGCTAACCCCTCAATCCCAAAATATTATCACTAACAGGAATAACCATTTGCCGGCTTGTTCCCTCTAACATTGAAATCTCTATTGTATTCTTCTCATACTCACCACGCTAAACTAAAAATGGCGACCACTTTCAACGTGGCCGCCATTTACATTACAACTAATCACCTATTTGTCTGTTCACAACGAAAAAAACGATCCAGAAAAAACCAGCCAGTCCAAGGATCACATAAGGCGCAATCGGGTTTTCATCCGGCAAGAATATCAGCGACATTCCAAACAGGAATGTTGTCAACACTGCCAGGGCTAGGAACACATTGTGCTGGATCATCAACTTTTTTACTTTCTTAAGAGCTTCCATTTCATTTTCCTTTCTTAATGGTGCAGGGATCTCCTGCAAAGAAGGCGCACTTTTCGCCTGTTCGGCGAGAGCTGCCAATTGAGGATCTGTTTTGAGATACTCTTCGATCAATCTCCGCGTTTCATCGCTGACCTCATCGGCTAGATAAAGAGGTAACAAATCAATAACCAGATGCTTGGGAATGTTCATGTCATTTTTCCTTTTCTAGGGTCGCCTCGGCGAGCTTCAAGCGCGCGCGATGCACCTTCACTTTGGCGGTAGTCAGCGGAATTTCCAGGATGCGAGCGATTTCGTCGTAGGGCATTTCATGTTGGATTCTCAGAAGTAATGCCGTCCGATCCACTTCGGAAAGTGTCTGGATGGCCTCAAGAGTGTGGTCCAGTTCCATCCGGTTCTCTACCACATGGTCAGGACCAAGTTTCGGGTCGACCAAATCGTAACTCAGTTCCACTTTCCGATTCGCACGTCGCTTCTGGCTCAGGTACAAATTACGGGCAATTGCAAAAAGATAGGCCTTCACTGTCTCAGTACGAATCTTGTGTCGCCCAACCCAGGCGCGGGCATAGGTTTCGGACGTCAGATCGTCTGCATCTTGCGCTCTGCCCGAAAGCCAGAAGGAGTAACGATAGACATCTTTGGAATAACGCTCGTAAATCTCGTGAAACGTGATCATCAGGGTTCTCTACCTTACACTACACATTGAAGCCAAAAAAGTTACAATAATCTAAAACTGGTTTAGAATTCACCCAACCTTATGACTCGCTGGATAAACCCCTCCCCCATTGAAATTCCCGCCTCATTCGCAGCCCTTAGCCTGCCACCGTTAATCACAAAGACTCTCGTCCGACGCGGGATCACAACCCCTGAGGCCGCACGTGCATTCCTCGACCCGGATTCCCAACCCCCGACATCCCCTTACAAACTCCCGCGTATGGATGCCGCCGTTGAGCACATCCTTTTGGCTATCCGAAATCAGGAGCCGGTTTGCGTCTGGGGCGACTTCGATGTGGACGGACAAACTTCAACTGCTCTGCTCGTGCAAACAATACGGGCTTTGGGCGCGGACGTGACTTATCACGTCCCTGTTCGAGCAGTTTCCTCACACGGTGTTCATATTCCCCAACTCACCGAAATCATCGACCACGGCGCAAAGCTCATTCTGACCTGCGATACTGGTATCACCGCACACAAAGCTGTGAAGTATGCCAAGTCCCGAGGCGTGGATTTCGTTATCACCGATCACCACGATCTCGGCGAAACGCTACCGGATGCCGTGGCTGTCGTCGACCCCAAGATGCTGCCAGATGACCATCCGCTGGCAAATCTTGCGGGTGTGGGGGTAGCTTACAAACTGGCGGAAGCGCTCCTTGCAGACAGAGTACCGTGGACCGAAGACGGGGCGCTGTCCTCTGTCCACAGTCTACGGTCCGAAGACCTGCTTGACCTCGTAGCTTTAGGTTTAATAGCCGATGTAGCACTACTCAAAGGCGAAACGCGGACACTCGCGCAAAAAGGATTGTCCGCATTACGAGAAACAAAACGGCTCGGTCTGCAAGTCATCATGGACATGGCCGGGGTACAGTCCGAGACTGTCAATGAAGAGACCATTGGCTTCACCTTCGCGCCTCGTCTAAACGCCATCGGGCGGTTAGGTGATGCAAACCCTGCAGTTGAGTTGCTGACTACAGATGATCCCGTCCGTGCACGCGTGCTGGCAGCACAACTCGAAGGTCTGAACAGCCAGCGCAAATTGCTCACCAGCCAAGTCTACCGCGCCGCCGAAGCGCAATTACGCGATGACCCTTCCCTGCTGGAACAACCAGCCATCGTTCTGGGGCATCCATCTTGGCCAGGTGGCGTGGTCGGGATCGTCGCCAGCCGGCTGAAGGATCGTTACAACAAGCCGGTTATTCTACTCAATACTGCGGAAGGCGATCCTGCTCGCGGCTCGGCGCGTTCTATCGAGGGGCTGCACATCACCGAAGCCATCGCGGTACAAAAAGATTTGTTGTTGAACTTCGGTGGGCATCCTATGGCAGCCGGTCTGGCGTTGGAGCAGGAAAATCTTCCCATCTTTCGTAAAAGATTCGGGAAAACGGTCGAAAAGATGCTGGGCGAAGCTGCGGTTGAAGAACCAGCCCTGCAAATCGACGCCTGGCTACAGTTGAGTGAACTGAGTCTCGACTTGGCCAACGCTCTGGAGCAATTAGCTCCTTTTGGCGCGGGCAATCCCCCACTGATCTTCGCCTCCCGAGAAGTGCAACTAAAGGCAGTTGCCAAAATTGGTAAGACAGGGGAGCACTTGCGTTTAAATGTGGAGGACCAAAACGGGAACACAGAAGGTATCCTGTGGTGGAACGGGGTCGATGAAAGTCTGCCCGAAACGGGGGGAAAAATTGACATCGCCTATTCCCTGCGCGCCAGCACCTATCGCGGAGAGAGACAGTTGTCCTTGCAATTTGTCGATTTCCGGGTGGTAGAAGAGAAGCCAGTTGAAGTAAAACGTAAAAAGATAGAAGTGATCGATTTACGCAATGAAACAAATCCGCAAGAAAAGCTAACAACGGTCTACAGTCTACAGTCTACGGTCATTTATTCCGAAGGGGAGAATTTAAAGAAGATAAATGGCATAGACAGATACAGTTTGCAAAATTCGGATGAATTGGCAATCTATACTACCCCACCAGGGCCAGCAGAGATGAAGTTAATCTTGGAAAAGGTCAAGCCACAGAAAGTTTATCTGGTTGCGAAAAATCCGCGCGCCGAAAAAGCGGATGAATTCCTGACCCGACTTGCAGGCATGGCAAAATTTGTCATTACGAAAAAGTGTGGAAAAACTACAATACCAGAATTGGCCGCCGCAACCGCACAACGCGAGTCCACGGTGCGGATCGGTTTGGAATGGCTGGCGGCCGGGGGGCATATATCAGTTGTAACTGAGGAAGATGCGGTGTCCCTATCTGCAGGAGATGGCGAGGGGTATCAGTACGTCCAGAAAGAATTGTATGTTGCAGTCAAAGGTCTTCTGGAAGAGACAGCGGCCTATCGAAATTATGTAGTTACAACCAAAGACCCTATAGGCTTGATTAACCTTTAGGGTCTGCCGGGGAGAAGCACGATGCGGGGCTTAGCTCCGCGTCAGCTATTATGCAACTAATTCAATCCCAACTCAGCCAGCTTTTCTTCTGAGGGAATACCGTTCGGCCAGCCGCGCGCCTGGTAATACTCTGGCAACATTTCGTCCAAATCGACTACCCTGCCTTTGCCTGGTCCTTCAGGCAGCGGCTCGTGCAGCAAGCGCGGCGCGAGCGTATCCTGCTCGGGACCGGAGCCGGCTTTGATCAGAAACAGGCGCTCCAGGTTGTAGACGCGCTCGGCAGCTTGCAAAGCTTCTTCGGGGGTATAGTTTGCCCCGGTGGTGAAGTTGAGCAGTTCCGCCAGGCGCACCGGCCAGATCAACGGCTCTTTCGTAAAGACATAACGTACTGCGAAGAAGACGCAAATACCACCCGAGTCGATCAGCGCAAAAGCGTCCTGGAAGCGTTTTACCAATTCCCCTTTGCCGTCCGTGCTGAGCGGATCAGATTTGACCGGTGTGCCAAAAACTTCCTCATAAGCGACGTCGCCTTCCATATGCGAGGCGCCTTTATTTGACGTTGCATACAACAAGCCCATTCCTTGAGAACCACGCGGATCGTAGCCGGGCAGTTCCTGTCCGCGTGCCGTCACCGAAACTTCGGGATGTTCATAGTGCTGTGCCAGGCGGTAGCTGCCCTCAGCAAGTTGGTTACCAAACCCTTTGCGATAAGCCATTTTTTCTACCATTTCAATGACTACATCAGGGTCACCAAAACGCAATGGTCCACCCGTGAGGCTATCGTCGATGACACCCTTTTCATATAGCTCCATCCCGGCAGCGATTGTCAAGCCAGTAGAGATTGTATCCAGCCCCAGCTCATTGCAGCGGTAATTAGCTTTGAGCAGCCCAGCAAGATCAGAGACGCCGCAGGCCGAACCCAGCGAAGCGATGGTTTCGTACTCGGGACCCTCGCCCTCGCCCTTATATTTGCCCGTCGGCACTTCGGTGTCGCGGCCGCAGGCGATCGGGCAGCGATAACAGGGTTTGTGCTTACGCAGGTAAGATTTTTTTAACGCGACCCCGTCGATACTGTCCACGCTTTCGAATTGACCGGTCTGGAAGTTGCGGGTGGGCAGTATGCCGAGTTCGTTGGTCACCTGCGGCACATAGGCCGTGCCATATTCGCGCAGGGAAGACCCCTTCTTGATATCCGCACCCACCTCCTTTGAGAGCATCACGCTATATTTGCGCATGCCCGGCTCATCGAAGAAAGCCGGATTCTTCCGCCCCATTACCACAACTGCCTTGAGATTCTTACTGCCCATGACCGCGCCTACTCCGGAACGCGCGGCAGCGCGATGCTTGTCATTCATGATCGTGGACATGAGAACGAGTCGCTCTCCCGCAGGGCCAATGCAGGCCACTTTCGCATCCGGTTTGGTTTCTCCGAGCAGGATGTCAGTCGTTTCGTGGACATCCTTACCCCACAGATGCGCAGCCGACCGGATTTCAATCTGATCCTCGTTTACCCACAAATATACCGGCTCTGACGATTTTCCCTCGAAAACATATACATCGAAGCCCGTGCGTTTCATCCAGGTGGGAAAATCGCCGCCAGAGTTGGAATGCGCCAGCGCGCCCGTCAACGGGGATTTGGTAACCACCATATAGCGGTTACCGGTCGGGGCAGTGGAGGCTGTCAGGGGACCGGTAGCAAATATGAGCTTGTTTTGAGGCGAGAGCGAGTTCACCTGGGGATCGACTTCATCGTACAGGTATCGAATCGCAACGCCGCGTCCACCGACGTAGTCTTTCAACACCTGTGGGTCGATGTCTTCGATTGAAGTATTGCGGTTGGTGAGATCAACGCGTAATAGTTTGCCGTGCCAGCCGTACATAGATTCTCCTTATCATTTTATGTCATTGCGAGGCCGAAGGCCGTGGCAATCTCAAGTTTTCAAGCGTTATGGGATTGCTTCGCTACGCTCGCAATGACATTATGCAAAATTATCCTCCAGCGATTGCCGAAAATGCAGCCACGGTATCCCCTTCATTGACAAGGGTATCCAACGGAACGCTCAGCCCGTTGACCACGATCACGCTGCTGTCATCCAGGGGAATACCGAATGGAGTCAAAATCGTCCGCACGGTCGAACTATCTGCCACGTCTACTTCTGCGATGTTGCCATTTGTGCCAGGCGGCAGATGCTCTCGATAGGTCGCGATCAGTTTGACATACACTTTCACGCCGAGATTGTAGCATTGATAACGCGCACACTGTAGTGACGGATTTCCTCTTTTATCCAATACGCTCGCCCCTTACAAAGAAAAACTTGTACCACACCAAGTATTAAAAGCACTCAGATAAATGCATAAAAACACTGATGCTTTTTTCTTGTCAGCGTTCATCTGCGTTCAATTTAATTTTAGGGTTAATTATGCTTGCAGTAAATACTGTAAGTGAAACAACTAATCGCCAAACTTGATGCCCTGCGCCAGTGGCAACTCCTTCGACCAGTTGATGGTATTGGTCTGACGACGCATGTAGGCCTTCCAGGCATCCGAACCGGATTCGCGCCCACCACCGGTCTCTTTCTCGCCGCCAAACGCGCCACCGATCTCCGCGCCGGAGGTACCAATGTTGACGTTGGCGATGCCGCAATCGGAACCGGCCACCGAGAGGAAGGCTTCCGCCTCGCGCAGGGAGTCGGTAAAGACAGCGCTCGACAACCCTTGCGGAACATCGTTGTGGATACGGATGGCTTCTTCGATGGTCTCATACTCGAGCAGATACAGGATCGGGGCGAAGGTTTCGGTTTTTACGATTTCAGTCTGCTTCGGCATCTTGATGATGGTCGGCTCGACAAAATTGAGGCCAAGGTCCGATCGCATCGCCCCGCCATAGACCACTTTGCCGCCATCTGCTTTGGCCTGATCGATGGCCTCCATCATCTCTTCTACAGAGGTGTTGACCACCAGCGGCCCCATCAGGGTTCCATCTTCGAGCGGATCACCGATCTCCACTTGACCGTACGCCTTGACCAGCCGCCCGGTCAGGTTCTCGCCAATGGACTTCTCCATGATGATGCGCCGCGTGGAGGTGCAGCGTTGCCCGGCCGTGCCGACCGCGCCAAACAGGATGGCGCGCGTGGCCATCGCAAGGTCAGCCTTGGCGGAGACGATGATGCCGTTGTTGCCGCCCAATTCCAGGATGGTGTGACCAAAGCGGCGCGCCACTGCTTCCGAGACATGCACTCCAACTTGCGTAGAACCGGTGAACGAGACCAGCGGGACACGTTTGTCGTTTAGCAGCAGTTCGCCCACATCCCGCCCGGAGCCGATCACCAGGTTGAAGATGCCGCTCAGGCCGTGATCGGCCATGACTTTGTTGGCGATGTGCGTCACTGCGATGGCCGTCAGGGGCACATACGAAGATGGCTTCCAGATAATGGTATCACCGCAAACAGCCGCCAGGGCCGAGTTCCAGGACCAGACCGCCACCGGGAAGTTGAAAGCCGTCACAAGGCCGACAATCCCCAGTGGATGCCACTGCTCGTACATGCGATGCGCGGGTCGCTCGGAGTGCATACTCAAGCCGTACAACATGCGCGACTGCCCAACGGCCATATCGCAGATGTCAATCATCTCCTGGACTTCACCGTGCCCCTCAGCGCGGATCTTGCCCATTTCGACCGTCACCAGATCGCCCAGCGGTTCCTTGAGTTCGCGCAATGCGTTCCCCAGATCGCGCACCACCTCTCCGCGCTTAGGCGCCGGGACCTCGCGCCATTTCAGGAAGGATTCCTGCGCCGCCACAGCTACCTGCTCATAATTCTCAGGCGTGGCCTGGACCACTTTGGCTAGCGCTTCGCCCGTGGTCGGGTTGTACGAGACCAGTTCTTTGCCTTTGGAATCCATCAGCCAACCTTCCGGGCCGATGCAAGCGCCGGGGTTGACCTCCTGGACCTTCAGTTTTTCAAGAAGACTATTCATAGGGCTCTCCATTTTAGATTTTCTTTGCACCTATTATACAGTCTGCTTCCTGCGCAAAGTCAGGAGCATGGGGTGGTGGTCCACATGGTAGACTGTACGGATTAATGTAGCCAGTTGATCTTGTGTCATTTCCAGATTGCAACTTCCAAACTCTTATCCCCTTCTAAGTTTGAAGTAGATATTAAGTACTACAATATGGACTATTGTTATCCATATTGCACACGAAGCGATAGTCGCTCCTATGCATCTTATCGCAGGCAATCTGCAGAAAGTGAAATATCATGGCAAGTATGTTGATTCAACACAAGGTCAAAGATTTTAATGAGTGGAAGAAAGTATATGATTCTGTCCTTGATCTACGAAAATCGAACGGTGAGTTGTCAGATAATATTTACCGCGACGCAAGCGATCCCAACAGTCTGACCATTATGTTTAAGTGGGATTCTCTGGAAAAAGCGCAGAAATACGCCCAATCCTCTGAACTGAAAGCAGCCATGCAAGAGGCAGGCGTCGACGGGCCGCCAAAAGTCTTTTTCTTGAACGAAGCATAATTCCATTTCGAATTGGCTTTGATCACATTCAACCCCTCCTGGAGCCAGGAGGGGCTGATTTTTATACTGGACTCATGTGAACCAAAACTATTGTTTGCAAGAATATTCCAAAAAGCGCGTATACTTAATCCAAAACATTGTCATTGATTCGAAACAGGAATCCACTATGGTTGACATTCAAAAAATCGAGACCTTTTTACGCGCGGCGGAAAATTCAAGTCTCTCTGAAGCCGCCAAGCAACTGCACTTGAGCCAGCCCACCGTCAGTCACCACATCAAGACTCTGGAGCAGGAATTGGACGTGACTCTGTTCCATCGCAGCAATATGGGCCTGCAACTGACCGAAGCCGGTCGGCTACTATTGCCCTGGGCACGGCGTTTGATGCATGACACCAACGATCTGAAAGAGATGATGTCCTCACTGCAGGGCGACATTGTGGGTGAACTGCGCATCGCGTGCAGCACCACCGCCGGGAAATACATCCTGCCCCAGATGGCGGCCCGTTTCAGCCAACAGTATCCGGGCATTCACATCCGCATTCTGGCCTGCGGACCGGAGCAAGCCGCCCTCAATTTACTGGACGGGGAAGCGCACTTAGGCGTGGTCAGCACGGAGGTGGATGACACCAGCCTTGAATCACAGAAGTTTTTCCGGGATGTGATTACCTTGATCGTTGCCTCCCGACACCGTTGGGCCTTTCGAAAGATCATCGACCCGGCAGAACTCCTGGAAGAACCGATCATCATGCGCGAGGAGACCTCCGGAACGCGCCGCGTGGTGCTGGCCGAAATGGCCAAGCACGATATCAGTCAGGATGACCTGAACATTTTCATGGAATTGGGAAATGCAGAGGCCATCGTCCGCACAGTGGCTGCCGGATACGGGATCTCGTTCGTATCTTCCCTGGCTTCGGCCTGCCCGCTGGAACGAGGCAACGTCACCGATGTTGACGTGGAAGGGATGACGCTTGAGCGCAATGTATATATGGTCCGCAAACGCGTCAGCTCGCCACACCGTCCACGTGACGTGTTCTGGAGCTTCATCCACGATCCGGCCAATGCCGATATTCTGAGGCTGGCGCACCATCCCCACGATCACGACTAGGGCGACTTACCTTTATGAATTAGCTCCTGTTTTGGATGAGGGTGTACTGCATCCAATTCACACTCGCAGTACAATCGCGCAGCATCCCAGTGGGGCTGTTCGCAAACATTACTGTTTCTTACTCGGGTTTCGGGCACGAAAGACCGATGATCTTGTGTCGATATCTACACAATTAAAAAGAAAAGGGGCAGGCTATGATGGCCTGCCCTGTCATAGATCTAGAACACGTATGTCTGGCTAGCACCCTCCACATCCATCAAGAACGGGGGTGCCTTCTTGATCTGGATGCGCTCATCGCGCAGGTCTTCAGGCTTGATATCTTTGTTCTCCAGCGCCAATTCGCACAGCACGATCTCGCCGCCCAGTTCGAGGATGTCATTGAAGAGCTTGACCGGATTGGGGAGCCCTTTGGGGGTACCCAGTTTCTCCAGCTCACCCTTCAGAAACCAGCGTGCACCCGCCGGGCAAATGAAGATGTGCACTTCATAGTCCAGCGATAGTCCGGACGAGGAAAAGATCAAGGTTGGCATGATGTTGGCGGGGGTATCGCCATTGCAGACAACAGCCATTTTTTCAGTCATTTGAAGCCTCCTTAGTGTTGTTCAAAATGATTGTTTAATTTAATCCGCCGGGGCGAACGCGCCCGCAACGGCTTTATCCTGTTCTTGTGCTTTTTCTTTCACAGCCTGGAAGTAAATCGCCAATGGCCGATAGTACAGGTGTGCCCATTTGCCAAACGGCACTTCCAAAATCAACATCGGGGCAGTGAAGGCCAGATGCACCACATAGGTGTAGTAGGTTGCCAGCGGCAAGCCCCAATATCGGAATGCGTGCTGCAGAATGCCAGTAAGTGTGACCACCAGAAGCAAGATGGGGAAAATCCAGTCGCTCGGATGTGAAAAGCGGTGCATCTCAAGCTCTTTCCTGGCACGTCCCCAGAGCGCCTTCCCGGCTCCCAGCAGCAGTACGATGGTGGCGTAGTACCCTAACCAACGCTGCGGATGGTAAAGCGGATAGATGTTGTCCGTTTGGAACCAACCCAGGAAAAAAACGATCAGCACCAGCATCAAGACATAACCACTGGCCAGCAGCATGTGGATGATCCAGGAGGTACGTTTGGAATTGCGCGTCTTTTCATCCGCCTCATCCTCAGCACAGGTGGACCAACGTTTCTGGGTTACAAAGTGCAAAATTAATTGCCAAGCCTCTGTAAGGTACAACTTAAATGGAATTTGCAACTCGCTCTTTCGTATGGTCAGCCACCACATCCTGAACACATTCGTGGCGATGAAAAAAACCAACGCACCCGCCATGATCCAATCTGCCAGGTGGACGATATTGATCGGCGCAAAAGTATTTAATTCCACGCGGTCGGTAACCAGCGGACCGTGGAATATAGCAATGATCCAGACCACTAGCAATCCGACCAGAGCGATCGAGCCGAGTTCCCAGCTCAGTGAGGTGTAGAACTTGCGCGCCAGGCCAGTCCAATCATATTGGGCGGTCAACCAGCGGCGAGCAGCCATCATGGTCTCGCCGGGTTCGGCTCCTTTTGGGCAGGTTTCAGAGCAATCCCCGCAGTAGTAGCACAACCAGGGATCGAGCCCTTCGGTCAGATGTTCCTTCTGTCCGATCTGCACCCGCCGAATCACATCCCGCGGGAAGTTGTATTCATCGCTGGCCAGCGGACAAATGGCCGTGCAGTTGCCGCAGTTGAAGCATTTCTCAACGCCGACCGCCCCATATTCCTTGAACTCTTTCAGCAATTGAGGATCAAGTCTGGTTGCCATTTCACTTCTCCTCCGCGCGGCGATACAGGGGATAATCTGCGCACATGCCATCTTCGATCACAATGCCATATTTCTTGAAAGAAGCGATGTACCATAGCACTTCATCGGCTGGCATATCGACCGCTTCCGCAATCTCGGGCACTGTCTTTGGCTTTTCGCGGATAAATTGGCAGATCTCCCTTTGAATCCGCTTCTGCTCTTTCAGCAAAGTCTGTGTCCGCTTCACTGTTTCGGCATGTTCTGCACGCAAACCTTTGAGGAGTTCGCCGCGGGAAATATTTTTCGTCTGAGTCATTGGAGATGTCATACCGCCTCCACCAAATCTTTGGCATCCATTGCAATCGCATCTACCATGGCCTCGTATTGGGCTAAGGTCCAGCCCTGCACATCGATAGCATGGTTCGGGCAAACACTGACGCAGGCGCCGCAACCAGCGCAGTTGGCCGGAGTAACCACGGCACGCTTCTCTTGTTTGCCGTTCTCGCTGATAACTTCCAGGGCAATCGCGCCTTCATAAACACAGGCTTCCACACAGGCGCCGGTGCCGTCGCATTTTTGGGAGTCCACTGCAGCAACGAAAGGTTGCAATTCAACCTTACCCCGTCCGAGCAGGGATACGACCTTAGCCGCCGCTGCTGAAGCCGCCGACAGGCTCTCCTGGATGTTCATCGGTCCCTGCGCCGTGCCAGCCAACACCACACCGTTGACGGCCGTCTCGACTGGGCGCAGCTTGGGATGTACTTCCAGCAAGAAGCGGTCGGTGCCGCGTGAGATTTTGAGCATCTGCACCAATTTATCGATGTCGCGCGGCATCATCCCTACTGCCAGCACAACCAGATCGACCGGTATTTCGAGTTCTTCATTGTAGGTCAGCGAGTCTTTGACACGCACCAGGGCAGGATGGGTATCGTCATCAGGCGCTGCGACCACTGCAGGGTGTTCGGTTCCGTGATAGCGTACGAAGCGCACACCGTTTTCCATCGCGCGGCGGTAATACTCTTCGTGGCCGCGCCCGTAGGTGCGAATGTCTTGATATAGATCGTAGATATTCAATTTGGGGAAGCGCTGATGCAGTTCATCGGACATATGCAGCGCCGCGGTACAGCACACGCGCGAACAGTAGTTGTTAACCTGCCCGTCTTCGTGCGGTTCGTCCACACCTTCGATTTCACGGCTGCCCACGCAATGGATCAGGGCCAGGTCCCGCACAGGGTGCCCGTTCCACTGGAAAATCTCGTCATCTTTCGTCAACGCCAGGCGACGGATCAACTGCGGCAGGGTGACCACGTCCGGATTTTCCGCGTAGCCATATTCCCCGTGCCGTGGTTCGTACGGATCGAAACCGGTTGCCACTACAATGGCGCCAGCCTCGATGTCGAACCTTTTTGGCTCGTCCTTAAGGACAACTTCTTCACCGTTTACCTGAAGTGGGTGGTCAAAGTAATAGTCCCAATCCACTGCCGCTGTGGAGGGATAACATCCGGAGTAAGCACGGTAAATCACCTTGCGTTGCGTCATCCCATAGTTGAACTCATCCGGGACCTGTCGCTTGCAGGCTGCGATCATCGCATCCGAATCTTTGGCGCTGACTCCTCGTGAGTGCTGGAGTAGTTGGATGATGTAATTACCTACATAGCCCGATACGCCTGTGATTTCCGTCTGGGTGATGACTGTGACATTGGGATGCGCCACGACTTTCTCGATCAAACCATGTAACAGCGCGCGCGCCTCTTCGCCGGTCGGGAAGACAGATTCCAACTGAGCCATGCGACCACCCAGGAAGGGCGACTTTTCGATTAGGACAACATGCAGCCCCTGACTGGAAATATCCAGCGCTGCGCGCAATCCCGCCACGCCTCCGCCTATGACCAAAGCCTGCTTCTCCGCCCCCAGCCGGATCGGTTCGAGCGGCTGAAGCAAGCGGGCTTTGGCGACTCCTGCGGCCATCAAACGGATGGCTTTCTGAGTAGCACCCGCTTCATCGTTTCCATGCACCCAGGAATCCTGCTCACGCAAACCGACATGGTGATACAGATAAGGGTTCAACCCGGCGCGAGTGACCGTACCGCGGAAGGTCTGCTCATGCAGCGAGGGGGCGCAGGCACCGATCACCACCCGGTTGACACCCAATTCTCTGATGTCCTGCTCGATCTGGGATTGTCCCGCATCAGAGCAGAGTGACATGTTGGTGCGAGAGACGATCACATCCGCCTGCTTTTCCATCGCCTTGGCTACTTTTTCGCACTCGACCACGTGGCTGATGTTGCCACCACAGTAACAAGTGTAAACGCCGATTTTCTCTTTTTCGTCAGGCATATTCCACCTCCCGATGTTCGATGGGAACTTCCGTCTTACTGCGAATATATGCGGAGGCATCCGAAGCGGCTGCGCTGGCTGTGATAATGCTATCCACAATATCCATTGGGCCACCAGCCGTACCAGTGACAAAGATTCCGGATCGCTGCGTAGCACAGGGATCGGCATTTGTAGCCTGGGTGGCGATAAAACCATCTTCTGCCGGAAGCAGTCCAAAAATCGAGTTGGATTCGGCGGGGATCATTCCTGTCGAGAGCACCACCAGGTCGTGAGTCCGCTCGATAATGCGGCCTTCTTCCGTCGATTCGAATTTGACAATCGGGTTATGCTGCTCATCTTCCCGAATGGAGGCCACCTTGCCACGCACGAACTCGACGCCCATGGCCTGGGCATTCTGGTAGAACTGTTCGTAGCCCTTGCCGAAGGTGCGGATGTCCATGTAATAGATAGTGATATCTGCCAAAGGCAACGCGCCACTGATCAGCATGGCCTGCTTGATGGCGTACATACAGCACACGCGTGAGCAATATTCGATGCCAAGCGACTGGTCACGCGAACCCGCACACTGGACATAGGCGATCGTGGTCGGCTCCATACCGTCGCCCGGGCGCAGCACACGGCCGTAGGGACCGGTAGGCGCCAGGAAGCGTTCCATCATCAGCGGATCAATAACATTTGCCAATTTTCCGTTGCCATATTCTTTTTTCGCATCCAGGTCAGTCAATTCAAATCCAGTTGCGAGAATAATGGCCGTGGTGTTAATTTCAAATGTTTCGGGTTGCTGGGTGAAGTCCACCGCTTCGACCGGGCAGGCTTTTTCGCACTTGCCACACAGCAAGCAGTTTTCGATGTCCAGCACTGCGGTCTGTGGCACTGCGGTAGAGAAGGGCACCCGAATAGCACGGTAAGAACCCAGATTACGATCAAACGGGCTGGGAACTGTGATCGGGCACTCGTATTCACACTGACGGCAGCCGGTACATTTTTCCGTATCTACATAGCGGGGCTTTTGCTGCACAGCAACATCGAAGCCTGTACCATTTTCATCCACCATCTGCACTTCACAGTAGGTGAACAATTGAATGTTAGGATGATGCGCCACAGCTGACATCTTCGGGGTAGTGATGCAGGAACAGCAATCGAGGGTCGGGAAGACCTTGCTGAGCGTGATCATCTTGCCGCCGATACTGGGTTCCCGCTCGACAAGGGCAACCTGGAATCCCTGGTCACCGAGGTCTAACGCGGCCTGCATCCCGGCGATCCCGCCGCCAACCACAAGCGCATCTACGTGAAGGGTTTGCATGTTGGCTCCTTTCCGTTAGGCCGCCGTCGGTTTTGCGGCAAGTTCATTCTTGACGAAACCAATCCCTTTGAGCAGTTCATTCATTTGGTTGACTTCTTTCAAGAAGGGTTTGACGCAGACCGTGCAGATGGCGGCCAGGCGCAGGCGACGGATATCGATGCCGCGTGTTTTCATCAGGTCATAAGCCTGATTGATGAGCTTCGCCGTGCCATCCGCTTCAACCTTGTACGGACTGTCGGTGCCGCTGTACATCACAATGATGCCGTCGATACCACGTTCGAAGGCCCGCACGAAAAATTCTGGCGGGAATATGCATGGGCACATAATCGGCAGGATGTAGGTGTTGGCCGGGTAATCCAGGTGCGATTGACCGGTCGAGTCCGCGCCCGCATACCCGCCCGCCAACGTAGCGAGGATCAAGATTTTGGGTGGTTGAGTTTGCATTGGTTGAGCCATTACATTTCCTTTTGTTGTAGCGACTTCCAGACACCGGCCGCCAGGGCAGATGCAGCCGTTTTGAGCGACTGAAGTCGCTACTACAAGCTTATTTCATACGTCGGATGAACAGACGCTCGTAGCCCTCGCCGGGCAACGTGCCTATAAATTCATGGCCGACCTTCTGGCACCAGCGCGGCATATCATTCTTGGTGTTGGCGTCGCCAGACCAGATTTCGAGCACTTCGCCGACTTTCACACCGGCAATGCTCTTCTTGGCCTCCAACAACGGGCCGGGACAGGACATAGCACGTGCGTCAACAACTTTGGCAGCTTCGATTGCGGTAAGATCAGGGGTAGTCATGGGAACCTCCTTAAGGTTTGAAAAGTTATTTCAGGGTCAGTTCGCGGTTAAACGATTTGGCCAAAATCGGACAATCATTTAGCCATTCATTCTCAACGATACTGTAGTAAATAGTCTGTCCGTCACGGCGGGCAGAGACAATTTTGTGCTCTTTGAGCAAAGCAAGGTGTTGCGAGACGTTTTGCAGTGATGTACCAACCTCATCAGCGATTTCAGTAACTGGCAACTCCCTGTCGGAAAGACTCCACAAAATCAAGATTCGGGAGGCGTTTCCAAACAACCTGCATCGTTCTGCCTGTCTTTCAGCTAGCGCTCGTATTGAAGAATTCATCTCTTACACCTGGGCCCTCAAATGCTAAACACTTAGCAAGAAACTTAATTAAGAACCTGCTTAACTATAGGCTCAGCCGAAGATTACAACAAGTGAAATTTGTCACAATAAGCAATCTTCTTTTATATGGCTGGCTATAGAAAATTTCTATAGCTAAGTAGGTATTGAGATGTTCGGATAAAATAGAATCATTGAATTATCAGGAGCACAAATATATGGGCTTTGAAGAAATCCCCCACACCGCTGACTGGTCGATCCGCGTTTGGGCGCAGAATTCAGAAAAATTATTGGCTGAATCCGCGCGCGGGATGTACTGGTTGGCAAGCGCGGAGTTAACTGATGAACTGCGCGTTAAGAAAACATACGAAACTGAAGAGCCAGATGAAGAAAGCATCCTGGTCGCATTTCTGTCCGAGTTGGTGTATTACGCCGAGCAGGAGAACCTGGGGTTTGACAATTTTGACATCCAAATAAAGAATGGTAGACTAAAAGCAGAATTAGGGGGCGCGCCGTTGAAATCTATGGACAAAGCAATCAAAGCAGTTACCTGGCACAATTTGTACATTACTAAAACGGCGAGGGGGCTGGAAGTGGAAATTGTGTTTGATGTATAGGCCCCCTCCCAGCCTCCCCCAAATACGTCTGAAGTGCAACGTATTTAGAGGAGGAGAGAGAAGGAAAAATGAATATCCAAGACCTTACCCGAATCAGCAACACCGAATGGGAAATCCCAAAAAGCTATAGACACGACATGCGCGTGCCGGTGCGCATCTTCGCCACGCGCAGATTGCTTGAAAAGATCGCGAACGATAAATCGCTCGAGCAGGCTGTCAACGCGGCCACCCTGCCCGGGCTGGTCGGCACGGTGGTGGTTATGCCTGACATGCACCAGGGTTATGGCTTCCCCATCGGCGGTGTGGCGGCCACCGAATATCCGGGCGGTGTGATCTCACCCGGCGCCATTGGCTACGACATCAATTGCGGCGTGCGTCTGTTGGCTTCGAATATCGAGTACGAATCCGCACGGGATGACCTGGACATGCTGGCCACCCAACTCGATAAGCACTGTCCCTCGGGAGTGGGAAAGGCTGGCGTGGTCAAAGTCAGCGTGAAAGAGTTGGATGAAGTATTGGAGGAAGGTTCCAGATGGGCACGCAAAAATGGATACGCGACCGAAGCGGACCTGGCCCGGACCGAGGAAACTGGATCCATTAAAGGCGCAGATCCCGGTTCCGTATCGGAGCGCGCCAAAAAACGCGGGAAAGAGCAAATCGGTTCGGTCGGCGCGGGCAACCATTTTGTAGAAGTGGAAGTCGTCGAGCAAATCTTCGACGCGCAAGTTGCAGCCGTATTGGGCTTGCGGGAAGGTATGCTGACCCTGCAAATCCACTGCGGTTCGCGCGGCTTCGGGCATCAGGTCTGCACAGATTATGTGCGCGAGTTCCAGGGAGCAGTGCGAAAGTATGACATCGACCTGCCCGACCGTGAACTGGTGTGTGCGCCGATGGATTCTCCCGAAGGTCAGGCCTATCTAGGCGCGATGCGCGCCGCCGCCAACTTTGCCTTCGCCAACCGGCAGTTACTGGCTTATGCCGCACGCAATGCCTTCGAAGAGACCTTTACTGGCAAAGCCAAAGACTGGCATTTGCATCAGGTCTATGACATCGCCCACAACATGGGCAAGATCGAAACCCACGAGATCGATGGGAAGCAGATGAAAGTCTGTGTGCATCGCAAAGGTGCTACGCGCGCCTTCGGTCCCGGCTCACCCGGCCTGCCACCAGAGTACAAGGCCATCGGGCAGCCCGTGATCATTCCCGGAAGCATGGGTACTGCCTCTTGGGTGCTGGCAGGCACACAGGAGAGTATGTCGCGAACGTTCGGGTCCACCTGTCACGGGGCAGGAAGACTGATGTCCAGGACGCAAGCGAAGAAAAACGTGTGGGGCGAAGACTTGCGCAAGGATTTGGAAAAGGAAGGCATCCAAGTTCGAGCCGGGTCCATGGCTGGGTTGGCGGAGGAAGCGCCGTCTGCCTATAAAGATGTGGACGCGGTTGTCCAGACGGTATCTGAAGCCGGAATCGCGAGAAAAGTCGCACGCCTGCGACCAGTAGCCGTTGTCAAGGGTTGAGGAGAGGGAACTTTTCCACTGAAAGAGCGTCTATTGAGTAGGAGGCCCACAATGAAACAAACCCTGATTTTCCTGCTGATCGTTACGCTTCTCTCCGCCTGCAAGGGCACCCAGGCAGTCCAAACGGTAACCACGTCTTATCCAAATGAGCCATCCTACCCAAATGAGCCCTCGTATCCAAATGAACCGTCTTACCCGAATGAACCAGGCACGGATAATCCCGACTCGCAAGCTTATGCACCGCAACCTGGAGATAACAGCCTTGTGCGCGGAAACGCCTTCCTTAACAATAGTGAGTTGCTGGTTATGGAAAGCTATCCAGTTCAGATCATGCTTGTTTTGGAAGGAGAATTGCCTACACCATGCAACCAGCTACGTGTGGCAGTCGATCCGCCCGATGAACAGAACCGTATCGATATCGACGTCTATTCTGTCAGCGATCCGGAAGAGATCTGCATCCAGGTCATAGAGCCATTCGAAGCCAATGTCGGGCTGGGTAGTTTCCCAAGCGGACATTATTCGGTTTGGATAAATGATGAGACGATCGGTGAGTTCGATTCGTAAAAATGTATTTAAAAGTCAAAGAACCAGATGGTCGACCATCTGGTTCTTTCTTGTAGAAAAATCTAATGTTGTAGAATTTGCGACAAAAATAATTTTGTACGGTCCTCTTTCGGCGCTTTGAATATCTCTTGCGGTGTACCGCTTTCCACAATATTGCCATAATCGAAAAAGTACATGCGGTCGGCAACAGCGCGCGCAAAGCCCATTTCGTGGGTTACAACCAACATGGTCATGCCGGATTTTGCCAGTTCGATCATCGCATCCAACACTTCCTTGATCATTTCAGGGTCGAGTGCGGAGGTCGGTTCGTCGAAGAGCATGATCTTGGGCTGCATGGCCAACGCACGAGCGATGGCAACGCGCTGCTGCTGTCCACCGGAGAGTTGCCCGGGAAACTTGCGCGCCTGCTCAGGGATGCCCACCCGTTCGAGCAACTCCATGCCCACCTTCTCGGCCTTGTCTTTGGGCCACTTACGCACCCAGATTGGCGCCAGGGTGATATTCTGCATTACAGACAAATGTGGGAATAGGTTGAACTGCTGGAACACCATGCCTGTTTCCATGCGGATACGTTCGATATTGCGCACATCGTGACCTAATTCAATCCCGTCAACGATAATCGTGCCCCGTTGATGTTCTTCCAAACGATTGAGAGTGCGGATAAAGGTAGATTTCCCTGAACCAGATGGGCCGAAAATAACGACCACTTCGCCTTTTTTCACCTCCATGTTGACACCTTTCAGCGCATGGAAATCATCAAACCATTTATGCACATCTTTGCAAACAATGATCGGTTCGGTTGTAATTGACATAATAATTTCTCCTACAAACGTGTGCTGACGCCCATAGCGGCTTCTAAACGATTGCTGGCCAGGGACATCAAATAACTGAATATCCAGTACACCACGGCGATGAATAAATAGACTTCGAGTTGCAGTTGGACAAACTCAGGATCAGAGTTGATGATCGAGCGCCCAATACCCAGCAGGTCATTGATACCAACAATCACCACCAAGGTAGTATCTTTGAATAGGGCGATGAACTGACCCACAATTGCCGGCAGCACTGCTCGTAATGCCTGAGGCAGAACGATAAAGACCATCGTTTGGAAACCGTTCATGCCCACTGCTTTGGCTGCCTCTATCTGTCCGGTTGAGACAGCTTGTAAACCGCCACGCACATTTTCTGCCGTATAAGCAGCGCTAAAAAACGTGATACCCATCAACGCGCGCACCAAACGGTCAATACGTGAATCCTGAGGCAAGAATAGGGCCAGGATAATGGAAAACATAAATAATATCGTAATGAGCGGGACGCCTCTGATCGTTTCGATAAAAACAATCGAGAATCCTTTTACAACCGGAAGCGTTGAACGGCGTCCCAATGCAAGAGCCACACCGATGGGGAAAGACAGGACAATGCCGCCCACGGAAAGCAAAAAGGTGACCAACAATCCACCCCAGAATGTTGTTGCCACGCTTGGAAGAGTCTCGCTTCCCTGGATGCCGTTAAGGAGAAATACGAATACAAATGGAACAATTATCCATCCAATGATGATATAAGTTCCTTGCACAGCTTTACGTCTCCCGATCCAATTCCCCAGCAACAGCAATAAAACATTAGCCCCCAGATACGAGCGCATACTTAAGGTAAGTGCAGGATGCTGAACCGGTAAAAGTGCAAATACAACAAAGAAAATGCCTGTTGCAATGGAAATTGCGCGCAATAATCCACCCCATTTCCCCCAACTGGCACCCAGAAAAAAGATGATTACGGACAAACCAACACCAACGCGCCATAGCTGATCACGAGGATATTGACCAACAGCATATAACATAGGAAACTGCGTCACTGCACGCCAGTCAGCTTCCGTAAATATCCACAAAATGATGTTGACCAGTGTAAAGAATATGATGGGAAGCAAAACTACAGTCAGTAATGAGTTGTACCAGTTGTTAAACAGGTTATCTCGTACCCATTTTACTGGCCCCGGGGGCAATGGCGGACGAATGTCTTCTATGACTTGAGTATCTTCCATAATTACCTCGTCGCGAATTGAATACGACTGTTATAAAGATTGAGAACAAAGGATGTCAGCAAACTCAAAGCGAGGTACGTCAACATGACCAGTGCAAAAACCGGCACCGCGCGGCCCGCCTGGTTGATAGCAATTTTCCCTACACTAAAGACTTCCTGAAAACCAATCGCAAGGGCCAAACTGGAGTTTTTTGTCAGGTTGAGATACTGGCTGATCATCGGTGGAATGATAACCCTCAACGCCTGGGGCATGACCACCAGACTTAGCACCTGCATTGTGGAAAGACCAACAGCACGAGCCGCTTCGATCTGACCGCGGTCTACAGCCTGAATACCAGAACGTACCACTTCAGCAATGAACGCCGCTGTATAAATTGTCAGACCAATAAATAACCCTGAAAACTCTGGAGTCAATCGTAAACCGCCCTGAAAGTTAAATCCTTGTAATTCAGGGATAGCGAGTTGGAAAGGAGCGCCTCCAGAGAGCACCCAGCCCAAAATGCCCGATACAATCAATATTCCAAGGCTAATCTGGGAATAATAGGTGTTCTGACCGCTAATTTCACGGCGATGGCGCAATGTATAAAATGCAATAATGGCCAAAACAATACCAATGCCTAACGAGATCATAAAAAGCCAGCCAGTTTCCGTCAAACGTGGCCAGGTCAGATAAATGCCACGACGGTTGAGATATGTTGGTCCCGGTAAAACGATGCTATCGCTTACCTGTGGTAAACCTCCCAAAACCACAAAATATAGAATAAAAAGAAGCACCAATAGAGGAATATTTCGATTGAACTCAATAAAGACTATCGCTATACGGCTCAACAACCAGTTTGATGAGAGACGAGCCAACGCAATCAGTGTGCCCAAAATTGTCGCCGCGATAACTCCAGTTACAGATACTAATAGGGTGTTCACCAAACCCACAAAGAAAGCTCGACCAAACGTCATAGAAGGCTCGTAATCGATAGGAGGGTTACTGATCGGGAAACCAGCTGCTTGATTCAGGAATCCAAAGGTCAGGGTCATATTGCGGGCCTCAGCAGCTCGTAAAAAGTTAATCACTGCCCATATCAAAAGGCTAACAATGATTAGTGTTGATACAACCTGAGCTATGATTTTGAGAACACGCTCATCGCGATAAAAAGGGATGCTCGTTTTTTGTTGATTGGTGGACTCTATGGATGCCATCGCATTCTTCCTTGCCATTAGTGAAGGATGCGGCATCAATGACGACCGCATCCTTCACTTCACATATGAAACTGAAAACTATTTGATTGGCGGCGCGTAAATCAAACCACCGTTGGACCACAAGTTGTTAGGACCACGCGGCAAGGTGAATGCGAGGCCATCCGGGCCCATATAGCGGTCGTAAATCTCGCCATAGTTGCCGACAGCCGCAATGGCTCTAGCCAGAGCATCGGGATCGAGGCCTAAGTCGCCATAACCCCAATCACCTTCATCTCCACCCAACATTTGCCGGGCGGCAATATTATCGCTGGTCTTCATCTCTTCGACGTTAGCCTGCGTGATACCCAGTTCTTCCGCATTGATCAGAGCGAACATAACAATCTTAACGGTATCGAACCAGGCATCGTCACCATGTGGAACCGCCGGAGTAAGCGGTTCTTTGGAAATGGTAATATCCAAGATTTCATGAGCATCCGGGTCGGCAAAACCGCTTCGGACAGAAGCCAGCTGGGACTTATCGCTGGTTGTAATATCGCAGCGGCCTTCCTCATAAGCGCCGTACACTGCCGCAGTCTCTTCAAAGATTACGGCCTCATAGGTCATTCCGTTCTGGCGGAAGAAAGTAGCCAGATTCTGTTCAGTAGTGGTACCGCTGGTCACACAGACAGTAGCGCCATCAAATTGATCGGTCGAGGTGATGCCGCTGTCCTTGCGTAGCATGAAACCCTGTCCATCGTAGAACATAATGATGGTGAAGTTTCCCCACTGCGCATCGCGGCTGGAAGTCCATGTAGCATTCCGGGATAGCAAATCAACTTCACCGGTTTGGAGAACCGGACCGCGGTCAGCTGCAGTTACCGGAACGATCTCAATAGCATTCGGATCACCCAGGACTGCCGCAGCCACAGCGCGACACAAGTCAATATCAAAGCCTATGTTGTTACCCGCATCATCTAAGTAACCAAATCCTGCCAGATCAGTACGGCCACCGCAGATAACCTTACCGCGGGCTTTCACGGCTTCCAATATTCCACCGCCCTGAGCAGCAGGCGCCGGTCCTTCGGTATCACCAGGCGCCTCAGTTGGCTCTTCCATCGGTTCTGCTTCGGTGGGTTCGGGTTGGGCTGGTTCCTCCGCCATTGTAGGTTCGGGCATGGCTTCTTCTGTTGTCGCACCACCGCCACAAGCCGCTAGCAGCATACTGCTCACCACGAGCAGTGCAAGCAAAGTGAATAACTTACGCATTTTCTCCTCCTTAGAGATTGGTAGGGTTATTACATTAAAAACAAATCGTACGAAACTGTCTTTATCAGTTTATTCTAGCGGTTTGCGTATCACCTCCTAACAAAAATCGATACCGCAACGGATATTCCTGTTGGGCTGTATTGCATTTAGTTGCTGCAAGGTGTTCTATGAATTACCCGGTAAGCTTAAACGTTACGGCTTTAGAACGATAAATATCGTCCTACTTGGATATTAAAAGTATTATAGTGAAATTTATCAGAGAAAGATAGGGCGAATTTGATCGGTTTTACAGTTTTTTTATGCGTCATCTGTTGAACTGACCTGACCGATCCAGGCTTTAGTCAGACGGATAAAGGCCTCAACCGGGAGCCGGATGTTTAGTCCACGCTGCCCACCCGAGACATGCATCTCTGTCTGAACTTGCGCCGAAGCATCCAGCACCACCTGAAAACCTTTATGAAGCAACACCAATGGGGATATTCCTCCCGCCTGTAAACCTGTCATCACTTCAGCTTCTCGCTCGGTGGGTAATCTAACCTTTTTTTCACCAAGGAATGCAGCCAGGGATTTTAGATCAACCTGATGAGAACCGGGAATAACCACCAGCAGGGGTTTTCCGGGTTTGTCACGGGTCACGACAATGGTTTTGTAAACGGTAGCAGGCTCAACATCCAGGAGGCGAGCCGTTTCGAGTGCGCCAATTTTTTCAGGAGGCAGTACAAAAACGGTATAGGGTATTTTGCGTGAATCTAATAATCGCGTCACATTGTTTACAATTGTCATCTTGACATCCATGCTATACTGTTTACAATAATTCTACCCCATTGCATCAGGAGAAAAATAATGGCAACCACTGCCCCCCTGTCTGAGTTCGCGCTTTTTAGAAATCTACCGGAAGAGTTGCTCGATAAAGTCGCCAAGCTAGGTGAAGAAGTTTCCTTTTCACAAGGAGATGCGATCTTTCGAGAAGGCGATGAGGCAGACAAGTTACATTTTTTATTAGAAGGCGAAATCATCCTAAAGGTTAAACTGACTTCACGCCCCGAGCACATCACTGTTTCAGCGGTACGCCAGCAATATGAGAGCTTCGGCTGGTCGGGCATTGTATCTCCCTTTCATTACACTGCTTCCGCGTATTGCGAAGAAGATTGCAAGGTGTTGATGCTCCCCGGTAAAGAATTCATGAACTTGCTGAACGAAAATCCGAAGGCAGGTTTTACTGTGATGCAGCGTATCACAGAAATTGTTGCCAGTCGTCTGCGGAATAGCCGTCAGGCATTGCTCAAAACGCTCTAAGGACTCCTGTGTCAGGGAACAGCCAGGAACAGGAACGCCTGAAACGGTTGCGCGAGCGACAGCTTGCGGATCGCGATCCGCACGTCAAACAGCGTCAGTTCCAGCGTGTCTCCTCACAACGCGAGCAAAGGCTCAGGAAACAATCCTACTCCCTGGGCAAAATGTGGAAAGATATTCCACACGTCTGGAAGGGTTTCTTCTACGGACTGCTAATTGGCCTGGTCGTGTTTCTGGTCATTCCAACCTTCTGGGTTTCACCCTGGGCGTTTCCAATATCACTGATCACCCTTGCCGTTATAATTTTGTTTGGCGTTGTGGTTGGAAGGGCCATCGATGCCCGAGAAAATATTAAAGATTTAATGCGCTGATAAAAGATAAGAGTTTCTGAAAAGCCTGTCTGCGGACAGGCTTTTATCGAATACAATAAGAGTAATGAAAACAACGCAAGTAGCAATTCCGCTTGAAAACCTGATAGAGCACCTCCCAGATACCTTTAGCCTGGCTGATCGGGAGTTAATTCAACGCGCTTACCGGGTGGCGGAGGAAGCACACCGCGAACAAAAGCGCAACTCCGGCGAACCTTATATCAATCATTGCCTGGCAGTTGCCAACATCTTGGCGGATTTGCGCGTACCTCCAGAAGTTGTCGCAGCCGGTTTGTTACACGACACAGTCGAGGATACCGGGGTTACCCTAGATGATATTCGCCGCGATTTTGGCGAGGTGGTTGCCAGTCTGGTGGATGGTGTCACCAAGCTCACCAACCTGCCACGCGTCAGCCATAACGGGCTTGAAGGCACAGGACAGACAGAGCCATCTAACAACGAGGTAGAACTCCTCAAAACACAGGCTCCACTGGGGCGTCGCGCAGATGTTGTCTCTGAAACGTTACGCAAGACTTTTCTGGCGATGGGTGATGATGTCCGCGTGGTGCTGATCAAGCTGGCAGACAGGTTACACAACATGCGTACGCTGGGCTACATGCCAGAAGAAAAGCGCCGCCGCATTGGCAATCAAACGCTCGAAATCTATGCGCCACTCGCCAACCGTCTGGGTATCTGGCAGATCAAGTGGGAATTGGAAGACCTGGCCTTTCGGCACGTTGACCCGGAACGATACAAAGAGATTGCCGACCAGATTACCGAACGCCGCCCGGATCGTGAAGCGCAAGTGGGGCAGATCATGACCGAGTTGAAACAGCTGCTATCCCAAAACAATATAGAGGTTGAAGTCAGCGGGCGACCAAAACACATCTATTCTATTTATCGTAAAATGCAAAAAAAGGGTAAATCTTTCGATCTGGTGCGTGACCTGCGCGGCGTGCGCCTCATCGTCCCGGACGTTCCATCCTGCTACGCCACTCTGGGGCTGATCCACACCCGCTGGCGCCCCATCCCCGGCGAGTTCGATGACTACATCGCCGCGCCAAAAGACAACTTTTACCAGTCCCTGCACACCGCAGTTATCTACGATGATGGGAAACCGATGGAAGTGCAAATCCGCACGGCTGAGATGCACCAGAACGCCGAGTATGGTATTGCCGCACATTGGAAATATAAGGAAGGCACTCCGCGCGACAAGTCCTATGAGCAGCGCATTACCTGGCTGCGCAAGATGATGGAATGGCGCAGTGATGTGGATGATGCGCAGGAATTCGTCGAGAGCATGAAGACCGATGTGTTCCAGGACCGTGTTTACGTGTTTACACCACGCGGGGACATCATTGACCTTCCAGGCGGCTCAACGCCGATTGACTTCGCATACCACATCCACACTGACGTTGGCCACCGCTGCCGGGGAGCACGTGTTAACGGCAAACTTGTCCCGCTGGATTACGAGTTGAAAACCGGCGACCAGGTTGAAATCCTGGCGGCGAAGCGGGGTGGTCCCAGCCGTGACTGGTTGAACGCCAATCTCGGCTTGGTCAAAACGCAGCGTGCACGCTCGAAGATCAAGGTCTGGTTCAAAAAACAGGACCATGAACAAAACCTGTCTTCCGGACGGGCTATCCTCGAGCGCGAACTGGATCGATTGGGAATCAGCGAAAAAACCAATTATGAGAAGCTGGCGCGCGGGTTGGAATTTCGCACACCAGATGACTTATATGTCGCGCTGGGCACTGGCGATCTGTCTGTTGGAAAAATTGTCAAGCAGCTTTCAGAAGATGAAGAGAATGTCGACATCCTGACGGCCGGAACGCCAACCAGTGAATCTACCTCAGCAGATGCGGTGGATGTCGTTGGGTTGAAAGGTCTGCTCACAAACATCGCTAAATGCTGCAATCCCACTCCCGGCGATGAGATTGTGGGCTACATCACCCGCGGACGCGGCGCGACAGTTCACCGCCAGGACTGCCCAAACATTTTGCGCATGCGCGAGCGCGAACGTCTGGTGGCAGTGTCCTGGGGCATGCGCGGACGTACTTATGCTGTACCTGTACGTATCCATGCCTATGATCGCCAGGGCTTGATGGGCGATATCTCTAACCTACTCAGCAATGAGAATATTAACATCGCTGACGTGAATGTAAAAACAAGCCAAAATCTGGCCGACATCAAACTGATTATCGAAGTGCGCGATATCGAACAACTCAGCCGCACCCTGACACGCATTGAAAATCTGCCCAACGTGGTTGAAGCACAGCGAACAAAGCCAGGATAACTCGATTTAAAATTCAGGATTTACGATTTTCAATTTGCAATTTCCGAATTACGATTTACGGAAATACTTGGTATAATCTCGCCGCCTAACCCCAGGCGGTTTTATGTCATTACTTAGCGTAGACGAAGCGCGCGCGCGCATTCTCACTCACCTCCAGCCCATCGGGACAGAGACTCTGCCCCTGGTTGAATGCGCGCGCCGCGTACTGGCCGCTGACGTCACGGCACAGAACAATCTCCCCTCTTTCGACAATTCAGCCATGGATGGATTCGCCGTCATCGCATCTGACCTAGCAGGAGCCTCGTCCGCTTCTCCCCGGACCCTGAAAGTGGTTGCCGACATACCGGCAGGTACCAGCCTAGATGTGACGATTACCCCCGGACAAACTGCACGTATCATGACCGGGGCTCCCGTACCAAAAGGTGCGGATGCAGTGATCCCCGTTGAAGAGACTGACTTCCACGACCGTTCTCCCGGCACACCGGCGCCTGAAACTGTGAAGGTTTACAAATCCCTGGAAACAGGCGACTATGTCCGGGGGCAGGGTACTGACGTGCAGATTGGCCAGCCTGTTCTGCAAGAGGGGCACAAACTGCGTGCACAGGATCTGGGACTGCTGGCGATGCTGGGCGTTGCGGATGTACCCGTACATTGCAGGCCACGCGTGGCGTTACTTTCCAGCGGCGATGAACTCATCCCGGTGGATGAACCGCTCAAGCCCGGCAAGATCCGCGATTCGAACACCTATACCCTGGCGGCCTTGATTGCAGATGCAGGCGCGGAAGTCATCCGCCTGGGGATCGCTGCCGACCAGCGCGAAGCTGTGGAAGCCCTGCTTGAAAATGCCGCCGCACAAAAAGTAGACCTGATCCTATCGTCGGCTGGTGTGAGCGTAGGTGCGTTTGATTTCATTAAGGATGTGGTCGAAGCGCAAGGCGAGCTGACCTTCTGGCGCGTCAACATGCGGCCCGGCAAACCGCTGGCCTTTGGCAAATTCAAAGGCATCCCCTTCATCGGGCTGCCCGGCAATCCGGTTTCGGCCTTTGTGGGCTTCGAGGTTTTTGTACGCCCATCGCTGGAACGGTTGATGGGACTCGAAACGACAATCAGGCCGAAAGTCCGCGTACGTCTCGCGGAGGACATCTCATCGGATGGACGTGAAAGTTATTTACGCGCCTACATCCACGAGGAAGAAGGTATCCTATCCGCTCATCTGGCCGGACATCAGGGGTCCGGCAATCTGCTTTCGATCGTGCAGGCAAACGCTTTACTAATTATCCCCAGTGGGGTAAAATCGCTCGCTGCTGGTAAAGAGGTCGACGCCTGGCTGCTATAAGGAACATCATGGATAAATGGCTGTACCGCATCTCAGTGATTTTGGTCGTGATCGGGCTACTGGTCTCGATATATATGACCATCTACAAAATATCCTCCAATGATGCACTGTGCCTGGGCAGCGGCGATTGTTCCACGGTGAACGCCAGTCGTTATGCAGAAGTGTATGGTATCCCGGTTGCAACCATTGGTATTGCCGGATATTTTGCCATCTTGATGACTCACTGGTATGAGCGGCGGGATAAATTCTTTCAAAAGAATGGTCCCATGCTTATCTTCGGGTTGGCACTGACGGGTTTTCTCTTTACGCTTTATCTCATTTATATAGAATTTGCCATCCTGAAAGCGTACTGCCCGTTCTGTCTTGCATCGCAAAGTGCCATGACTATCATTTTTATCATCTCTATTGTACGGTTGGTCCGCCAACCCCAGAATTAGGAGGAATCTATGCCTCGTATTCGCTGTCACTATATGGATTGCATCTTTATCGACGAGGGATACTGCAGCGCCGCTGCCGTAGAAATCGATCCCGACACCGGTTGTGCAACCTACTCACCATCGGAAGACGCTATCGATGATGAGGACTGGGATGATGATGAACTGGATGAATGGGAAACCGATTCCGAAGAAGACGATGATCTCTGGTTGGACGACGACGACGATCTATAACCGAACCCTAAACCTGCTATCGTTATATGACCGGGGCACGCAATTCGTGCCCCTATGCTTTTAAGGCGTACAACAATATTCCCGCGGCCACAGCCAAGTTAAGGGAACTGACCCTGCCCCGCATGGGCATGGAGATGGTCAAATCACAGGCTGCTATCTGTTCCTCCGACAACCCTTTTTGCTCGCTGCCCAGCACCAAAACCCAGGGGGAATTTCCCAGACCGATTTCATGATAATCCCTTTGCGCGTGTGCTGAGGTCCCCACGAGTTGGAGTTCTTTCTTCTTCGCCCAGGCAACGAACTCAACAAAACTGGTCTGCACAACTGGTTTCCAGAACAATGTTCCCATACTGGCGCGCACGCAAGTAGGATGATACAAATCAACGCCCCCATCTAATGTAAAAAGCGCATCTGCCCCGGCAGCATCAATGGTACGCAGTATCGTCCCTACGTTACCGGGGTCCTGCGGGGAGACCAACGCGACAGCAGAGCCAACGCTGTCCAAATCGGACAGCTGCAGGCTTCGCTGTTTCACCGTTGCCAGGATACCCTGTGGGTTTTCCTTTTCGGTCAACGAGTCCATCACTTTGGCGGAAACAGGTTGAATTGTGAGACCGCTGCGCCGGGCTTCATCTAGCAGGGCCTGTGCAAAATCGCCGGTCAACAGATCCGGGGCGAAGATCAAACGCTCAATGCCCCAACCTGCTTCGACGGCGGAACCAACGTGATGAAGTCCTTCCACCAGGAATAATCCGCTGGTTCCTCGCGCCTTACGTTGACGCAGGGCGCGAGCCTGTTTCACAAGCGGATTGGAAAGGCTGGTGAGCAACGGACGGTCATTCATAGAAAGACAATACTTTATTACTCAGCGACAACATTTAATGTGGCTACCATGCCGGCCAGGTAGTGACCCGGGATGCCGCACACAACCTGATATTCCCCCAACTCACTGGGCGCAGTAAACGTATACGAGCCTGACGAGCCGGGTTCTAACTCGGCCTTCCAATAGATATTGGCTTCGTCGTCATCTCCAAAATCATCGCCCACGTTCGTACCATATTTCATAATAATAAAATCATGTGTAACCGCGCCATTGTTAGAAAGCTCGAGCGTAATCTCCTGCCCAGCTGGAACGGTGAAATCATTCGGGTTGAACATGAACTCTGTCAAATCCACTCGAAGATTTGTAGAAGCCCCACCGCCTCCACAACCAGCCAGGGCCATCGTAGATACCAGCATAATGGCCAATAATGTTGAAATTTGTTTCATCCCAATCTCCTTGGTACAGATAAAGTTTTCTAATTTTAGTCTACCTTCACAGGTGATGTTTTACAATCGTCCAATCGAATGATTCTTGTATCATCATCCGCGGGGCAATTCTCGAATTAAAGTCAATATTTCCCAAACCTTCTAGCATGTCATCATCCGCAAGTATAATAAATTCCTGTTAGACTAATATTCGCACTACACAATTATGACGGTAAACTTTTCTGTGCTCACATGAGCACAATACCAATCAAAATCAATGTAGATAGACACTAAAACTATCAAGACTAACTGGAGCATTCCATGACTGACCTACAATTTTCAGACCTCGACCCTCACGCTCGCATCCTGCTTGGACCCGGGCCTGGTATGGCCGCCCCACGCGTAGTCCGCGCGATGGCCACTCCGCCGGTGGGGCATCTTGATCCTGACCTGTTGAAAATCTATGCAGAAGAGCAGGAACTATTACGCTACATCTTTCAGACGAAGAATAAGTGGACTTTTGCGCTCTCCGGCACCGGAACCTCCGGTATGGAAGCCGCATTGACAAACTTGATCGAGCCCGGCGATGATGTGCTGGTGGCCATCATCGGCTATTTTGGTGAACGCCTGGCGGAGATTGCCACCCGCCTGGGCGCGAAAGTGGATACGGTCAACAAACAGTTGGGCGAGATTTTCGAAGTAACTGAAATCGAAACAGCACTCAAGCAAAAGGCTTACAAGGTATTCGCCTTTGTGCATGCCGAAACCTCCACCGGCGCGGAGCAATTACACGTCAAAGAAATCGTGGACGCAGCCCACGAACAAGGCGCGCTGGTGGTGATGGACACGGTCACATCCCTGGGCAGCATCCCGCTCAAAGTGGACGAATGGGGCGTGGACTTGGCTTATTCCGCCAGCCAGAAGGGATTGGGCGCTCCCAGCGGCCTGGCTCCCATTACGATCGGGCCGCGCGCGCAGGAAGTCATCGAAAAACGCACAAATCCGGTTTCATCCTTTTACCTGGATTTGAAGCAGTATGCTAATTACTGGGAGAATCATGGCTATCATCATACCGCTTCCGCCAGCCTGCATTATGCGTTGCGAGAAGCCCTGCGCATGATCTACGAGGAAGGGCTGGATAATGTCCATGCCCGCATGCGCAAAAACGCAAAACTACTCTGGGCAGGATTGGAAGCCATCGATGTGACGCCGTTCATCCCGCTTGAGTACAGACTGCCGCCGTTGACCACCGCGCAGGTCCCGGCCGGGGTCGATCCGCATACGTTGCGCGCGAAGTTGCTCAGTGAATACAACATCGAAATCGCGGGGGGGTTTGGCGCACTAAAGGATAAAGTCTGGCGCATTGGGTTGATGGGGTATTCCAGCAGTAAAGAAAACATCACCCTTTTTCTGGCGGCGCTGGAGAATCTATTACATTGAAAGTAAGCCACAGAGTCTCAGAATCACGTAGTAAAAATTGTTTAGCTCTGCGACTCTGTGTCTCCGTAGCAAAATAACTTACAGGTAGAAAAATGGCAACATTAACTAATAAAACGGACATTGAACGATACTGGAACTACGCCCTGTGGCTGGCGATCTTCACTATCCTGTACAACCTGGCCGAGGGATTGATCGCCATCTTCTTCGGCCTCTCCGATGAAACACTGACGCTTTTCGGCTTCGGCGTAGACAGCTTCATCGAGGTTATGTCAGGGATCGGCATTTTCGCGATGGTGCTGCGCATCCGCCAGAACCCGGATACGGACCGTTCCATGTTCGAGCGCACCGCCCTGCGCATCACCGGGACGAGCTTCTACATCCTGGCGGTTGGCCTGGCTGTGACCGCTGTCTACAACATTATCATCGGCCATAAACCAGAGACCACCCTGCCTGGGTTGATCATCTCGGTCATCTCTATCGCGGTCATGTGGGCGCTGGTGGCCGGAAAACGAAAAGTTGGACACAAACTCAACTCCCCTCCAATTCTGGCGGATGCAAACTGTACACTGGTGTGCATCTATATGTCGGTTGTTCTGTTATTGTCCAGTCTGGTTTACGAACTGACTGGTTTTGGTTTTGTGGACAGCCTGGGCGCAATCGGCCTGATCTATTTCTCTTACAACGAAGGCAAGGAGGCTTTTGAAAAGGCGGCTTGGATGGAGTGCAGTTGTGAAGATGACTGTTCCAAATAGGCTCATACTGCTCCCATTCATACCGGCTTTAATGTTTTTGCAGAGTTGCGCTGTGGGCACATCTCATCGTTATCACGTCCAATATACATCCCTGGAACTGGCAAAAACATCGGAGAATGCCCTGCTGATTTGCACCGATTTTCAAGACAAAGAAGCGTGGGAGAAATTGGTCAGTAAGGTAAAAAAACCTGTTAGACCATTCGGTTTCATTGCATATGTAAATTTTGTGTACGACACCAACTTTGCCAATGCATCTATCGAAGATATCGTGGCTCAATTTCGAAATTCCAAAAATCACACTTTTCTTTTCGTCGCCAACAAAGAAACTTTCACCCATCCGGAAAATCCTGTCCTGGTGATTGATCTCATCGAGAGGGCGGAAATAAGAACGATGAAGGCCATACCTGAAGCCATTCAAGGTATAGAAAACAATCTGTCAATCGCTAACATGGACTTCTCTGACTTTGCTGAGAACGTGGATTCCGATGGTATTTTCCGAAATTTCGATGATTGAATTAAACTTTAGAGGTAAATTATGAGTTGCTGTCAATGTCAGGGAATCGAAGAATTATTCAGCGAGGAATATGTAGCCAAAGAGCTCAAACGCTACCGCAAACGCGGTCCGGACAAGACTACTCGCATGTTGATTAATGCGCTCAAAGAGGAAGATGTCCGGGGTTTGACTCTGCTTGACATCGGAGGAGGCCTGGGAGCCATCCAGCATGAGATGCTGGGGGCTGGCGTGCAAAGCGCCATAGATGTCGAAGCTTCCATAGCTTACCTAAATGCAACCAAAGAGGAGACCGCGCGGCGTGGTTATGCCGAACAAGTGAGCTACCAACATGGCAACTTCGTCAACCTGGCGGAAAATGTGGCGCCTGCAGATATTGTTACACTGGACCGCGTTATCTGCTGTTATCCCGACATGCAGAATCTAGTCAGTCTGTCGGTGGCAAGGGCGAGTAAATATTATGGTCTTGTTTTTCTGCGGGAGGACTGGTGGATGAAGATCTGGCATTTCCTTCAAAGTTCTTTCTTGCGCCTCACCAAAAGTAATTACCGCACCTTCCTACACCCCACCAAAGAGGTCGAAAAATTAGTAAAAAACTACGGATTCAAACGGCGATTTTATCGACAGACGTTTTTCTGGCAGGTTATCATATATACGCGCTAAACACCATTTACTTTTTCGGAGGATGGGCTTGGAATGCAGTTGTGAACATGGCGAACGCCGATGGGAGTAGAGATGCAAACCAATTCCGAATGGATCATTAAAATTGTAGGCACCCTGATCTTCGGAAGCAGTTTTGTTTTCTTCCTGCGCCAATATCAGGACAATCTCAAAAAACGAAAAACTGGGAAAATCGCCCTTACTGATCCAATCTTTGCAATCAATCTATTCTTCTCACTTACCAGCCTGGCAATTATCTTAAACATATGGAATGCACCCTTACGCGACTTCTTCACCGGCCTCTTGCTTATATGCGCGCTGATCAGTTGGCTGGCGTGGAAACTTTCCCAAACAAAAGAAATTCAATAATTTCGTGCTATAATCGCGGCGTTAGAAATTAAGGAGTATAAGGAATGATTGACAACCTGTAGACAACCAAGCTTTCAGGGCACCAACCTACTGTATAGACCTGACAGGTCTTATCCACGCTATTGCCATTTACACCTTTCGCGCGGACAAAGTCCAAAAAAGATCAGTTATCTGAGATGACCAGTCAGGTCTCATCCACAGCCGAGGCTTGCCCTCGGTTTTGTTTTTTAATATTTACTACAGGACACCTTATGCTTACCGCTCACCACCTCTCGAAAACCTACGGCATCCAGCCCATCTTACAAGATATCTCATTCAGCATCAGCACCGGCGATCGCATCGGACTCGTGGGTCCTAACGGCTGTGGCAAGACTACTCTGATGCGCATTCTGGTCGGCGATGAAAAACCGGATAAAGGGACAGTTGTCCATACGCGCCCGAATTTACGCATCGGCTACCTAGCCCAAGGCACGGACTTTGGTCCGGACCAGACGCTGCGCGCCACGCTTGAACTTGCTTCCGTTTCAGAAAGCGACCTCGAATCTGAAATCGCTTCTCTAGCTGCGTCACTGTCCAGGGAACCCGAAAACGACGAACTCCAGGAACAGTACGACAGCGTCTTAACGCAATTTTCAACCTTCAACGTCCAACCTGAATCCATTCTCGGCCCGCTTGGGCTGGGTGACTTTGACCTTAACACCCCGGTTGCCCATCTCTCCGGCGGACAGAAGACCCGTCTCATGCTGGCGCGCGTCCTGCTTGAAGAGCCACATTTACTGTTACTCGACGAACCCACCAACCACCTCGACATCGTCATTCTCGAGTGGCTGGAAGGCTGGTTGGGACGTTTCAACGGTGGGGTCATGATCGTCTCGCATGACCGCGCATTCCTGGACAACACCGTCACTTCCATTCTCGATCTGAATCCCGAAACCCAGACCATCCGCACTTATAAGGGCAATTACTCGGACTATCTCGAGCAATATCTCAAGGAGCAGGAAAAACAACTGGCCGCCTATCGTGACCAGCAGGCAGAGATCAAGCGTATAAAGCAAGATATCGCGCGCACCAAGGAACAATCCCGTCAGGTGGAAATCACGACCACCTCACGTCAACCGAGTGTGCGGCGCATCGCCAAGAAAGTTGCCAAGAAGGCGCTTTCCCGCGAGAAAAAGCTGGAACGTTTTCTGGAATCCGATGAAATTCTGGAAAGGCCAAACGAATCCTGGCAAATGAAACTCGATTTCAGCGAGGATGTCAACCTGTCCAAAGATGTGCTGAGGACCGAAAACTTGGCAATCGGTTATCCTGGTCACGAGCCATTATTAAAAAACCTGAACTTATACATCCACGCCGGTCAGCGCATCGCTCTAACAGGTGAAAACGGTACGGGTAAGACCACATTATTGCGCACCCTTGTAGGCAAACTCAAACCGCTAACTGGGAAGGTCCGGCTGGGGTATACGATCAAGCTTGGGTACATGACTCAGGAACAGGAGTTGTTGGACCCGTCGCTCTCGGCGTTGGAAACTCTCCAACGCGTGGCATCCTATAACGAAACCAAAGCGCGTCATTTCCTGCATTTCTTCCTGTTCAGCGGCGATGATCCGCTGCGACCCAGCGGTGAATTATCTTTCGGTGAACGCGCCCGTCTTCAGCTGGCATTGCTGGTGGCGCAGGGCTGCACTTTCCTGCTGCTGGACGAACCCATCAACCATCTCGATATTCCATCTCGGACTCGTTTCGAAGAGGCGTTAACCCAATATAACGGCAGCATCTTGGCGGTGGTGCACGATCGTTATTTCATCGAGGGATTTGCATCTAACGTGTGGACGGTCGAAAACGGGAGAGTAGAAACATGGTAAACCCTGCGCCTACTCCCTACCCTGCAGTCAATGAAATCTTACAAATCTTGCTCAAAGAATCGCAAGAAGTTCTGGGTAAACAATTCATCGGCATGTATCTATATGGCTCGCTTTCCAGCGGCGACTTTCACCCTGATGCCAGCGATATTGATTTTCTGGTCGTGACCGAAGATAGTCTTTCAGATGAAACGGTTACCATGTTAGAGACCATGCATCAGCATATCTGGGATACTGGTCCTAAGTGGGCAGATAAGCTGGAAGGTTCATACATCCCCAAAGCGCACCTGCGCCGATATGAAAAATCGGACATCCCCTATCCGACAGTCAATGAACACAAGTTTTACATTGCACCGCACGGCAGTGATTGGATCATTCAGCGTCACATCATCCGCGAACAAGGAGTGACTCTGGCGGGGCCTGACCCAAAAACGTTGATTCACCCGGTCAGTCCGGATGACATCCGTCACGCCGTGATAGGCGCTCTGCAAGAATGGTGGTTCCCAATGCTGAACGATCCCTCCTGGCTAAAGGATCATGACAGTCCGTATCATGCTTACACGATCCTGACCATGTGCCGCTCGCTGTATGCCTTAGAACACGGAACAATTGTCTCAAAACCAATCGCTGCGGGGTGGGCACAGACTGAACTTGGCGGAAAGTGGTCACAGGTGATCGAACAGTCCCTGGCAACCAGAATCGGAGCACGGGAGTTTGACCTTTACAAGAATGCGTTAGAATTGATTCGATTTACAATGGGAAAGGTTAGTTCCGTCGCAAAACAACAATGATCACATATCGGGATTACGAAGAGAACGACTGGCAGGCTATTTGCAACATCCACGACCGCGCTCGCCCCGATGAATTGAACGGCTCCTGTGATCCCCGTGCTTTCATCCCCATTGAGCAGGATGAGGAAGTGGAAGATTTGAAGCGCAGCCGGAAAATCGTCGCATGTGATGGTGATAAGGTGGTCGGCTTCAGCGCCATCGATGAGAAGTATATCTCGTTCCTGTACGTAGACCCGGATTATTATCACCGGGGCATCGGGCGCAAATTGCTCCAACTCTCCACCAATGCCATCGGCCAGGGCGCATGGACAATCGTGTTGGACAAAAATTATCCTGCCATTGGGTTGTATGAGAGCGAAGGCTTCAAAGAAACAAATCGTTTTGAAAGCGATAATGCTGGCTATCCCTGCACCTGTCTGCGGATGGAGCACAACAAGTAACCAGCCCGCTGACAAATATTCGTGGAAGATATTATGCCCAACAGCGACTTGTGTCTTTCCTTTGATTTTGATGCCATGTCGGTCTGGTACGGGTATGGAGATCCTACGCCCGCCATGCTCTATCGGGGTGAATATGGGGCGAGGGTGGGCGTGTTTCGGGTACTCGAACTACTCCGGCGTTACCAACTTCCGGCCACTTTTTTCGTCCCCGGGCATACCATCGACTCTTTCCCGGAAGCGGTAACTGCCATCCTCGAGGCAGGGCACGAGATCGCGCATCACTCTTACGCTCACACTGATCCTAGTGAACAGACCCCGAATGAAGAGCGAAAGGATATGGAACGTGCGCTGGAGAGTATGGCGAAAATCGGCGTCAAACCTTTCGGCTACCGTTCCCCTTCAGCAGACATTTCGGCAGTCACATTGAGTCTGTTGGAAGAATACGATTTTCTATATGATTCAAGTTTGATGGCTGACGATTTCAGGCCCTATCATCCGCGCCTGGGTGACCAGGTCTCTCGCGACATACCGCTCGTCAAAGGGAAAGAGTTACAGCTTTGGGAATTGCCCATTTCCTTCGAACTGGACGACTGGGTACATTTCCAATTCAATTTTGAACCTTACGAGAACGGCACATCCGCGCCAGGGAAGGTACTGGAAATATGGCAGGCCGAACTGGACTGGATGCATGCCAACATAGAAAGTGGCGTGCTAACATTGATAATGCATCCACAGGTGATCGGGCGCGCGCATCGCATCCAAATGTTGGAACAATTCATCAACCATGCTCTGGTTTACAATGATCTGAAGATCGAACGCATGGATACCGTCGCACAGCGTCTGTAAACCATGAAAATTCACACTATGTCGCATAAAGAAAAGAAGCAGTAGATATGCCTTTCCGTGATTACTTCTCATCCCAATCGAAAGAATATGCAAAACATCGCCCCAGCTACCCAAAAGCTATGTTCGAATATCTGGCATCTTTGTCGCCATCCAATGATCTCGCCTGGGATTGTGGCACTGGAAACGGACAGGCTGCGCAGGCATTGGCAAAAAGATTTCAACGGGTCATCGCCACGGATGCCAGCGCTGCACAGATCGAAAATGCCTTCCCACACGAAAAAATTGAATACCGGGTAGAGCCCTCGGAAAAGACTACCATCTCATCCAATTCGATTGATCTCATTACTGTCGGCACTGCTGTGCACTGGTTCGATTTTGAATCTTTTTATCAGGAGGTGAAGCGTGTTGGCAGGCAAAACGGTATCCTGGCGGTCTGGACATATTACTTCCCGGTAATCAATCCGGAAATCGATGCCTGGCTAGAAAAATTCTACTGGGAAACATTGTCAGGTTTCTGGCCTGAGCGCATCCACTATCTGGAAGAACACTACAAAACACTGCCCTTTCCCTTTGAAGAGATCCAGCCTCCGGAATTCGAAATGAAAGCCGTCTGGGAGTTGGAAAATATGGTCGGATTTTTGGCGAGTTGGTCGGCGGTCAGGAAACTTGTCGAGGCACAAGGCGAATCTGCATTCGATGAACCGGTCAAAGAACTGGAGCGCATCTGGAAGAAGGGAACAAAGGTGCGCGAAATTCGCTGGCCGTTGCATTTTCGGATTGGAAAATTGATATAGGAGCTACGCAATGAACCATGACCAAATCACCGGGTGGCTACTCGAAGGAGATGTATCAGTCCAATATCAAGTCTGGCGCGATCTATTGGGCGAAGAAAAATCCGAACTTCAGAAACGCATCGCAACTGAAGGCTGGGGGGCACGCTACCTTGATGCGCGCAAACCCAACGGTCACTGGGGGCGCGGGTTCTATCAGGTCAAATGGATTTCCACACACTACTCGGTCCTGGATTTGAAGCATCTCAACATCGACCCCACCCAGCCTGAGATCAGGGAAACGATCGCCATCATCCTGCGCGAGCAGATAAGCGAGGATGGCGGCATCAACCCGTCCAGGCAGATCAAAGAAAGCGACGTCTGTATCAACGGTATGTTCCTTAACTATGCCTGCTACTTTGGGATAGACGAAGCCGAGTTGCATTCCATCGTGGACTTCATCATCTCCGAACAGATGCCCGACGGCGGTTTCAATTGTGAAAGCACACGTTACAACCCTGTTCACAGTTCGCTGCACACCACGATCTCCATTCTGGAGGGGTTACAGGAATATTTCGCCAATGGATACAACTACCGCCGCGTCGAACTTGACCGGATGGCTGCTGAGGCGCGTGAGTTCATTCTCCAACACCGGCTGTATCTCTCCGACCGCACCGGCGAGATCATCGACAAGCGCTTCCTGATGCTCTCCTACCCCTCCCGCTGGAAATATGACATCCTGCGCGCATTGGACTACTTCCGGACCGCAGGCATTGACTACGACTCACGCATGCAGCCTGCATTAGATGTACTGCACAAGAAACGACGCAAAGATGGCACCTGGCCGGTGCAAGCCAAACATCCCGGGAAAGTTCATTTCGATATGGAGAAAACCGGCAGCCCCAGCCGTTGGAATACGTTGCGCGCACTCAGGGTTCTGAAGCAATACAATAAATAGAAAATTTCAAGATTCATATTGACATTCAAATAGAAAAACCTATAATAAATTTAGACTATTCCTTGACCTTTTGTCACAATTTAGAAAGTGAGTATTCGATGGGACAGGTTTTTATCAGTTATTCACGTCGTGATGCAGAAACAATTGAGAATATTGTCTCCCAGTTGGAAGCGGAAGGGATTGATGCCTGGCTGGATCGGGAGGACATTAAACCCGGGAAACAATGGCGCAAACAAATCGTGGAGGCCATTGATACAGCAGAAGCGTTCGTCCTCCATCTTTCTCCGGATTCGGGGGCATCAGACAATGTATTGAAGGAATTGAATCTGGCCGAGGAAGCCCTGGAACCGTTTGTCCTGCCCATCATGCTTAAAGAGATGAAAATCCCGGATGAAATGCGTTACCAACTGGCAGGCACTCAATTCATTGCCTATTTCCAGGACCCCAAACGAGGCGTTCAAGACCTGATTGCAGAGATCAAAAAAAGAAGGAACGTCACCGCCGACCGTCCAAAACTCCAACCACCCGCTTTTCGCGAAGTTGAAGTGATTCTGGAAAATGAAACCCTGGAAAGTTTCACCAAAAACGCACAACAGAAATTTCTTGAAATACTGGGTGAGATCATCCAAGGTTCCATTACAGATATTGGCAAAAGCTTCGTCATCACCAAGGTCGAAGAGATTCATTCTTCATGACCCGTCTGCGCATCCTGATAAAAATGGAGAGTGCAGATGCTTATGAACTAAAAGCACAGGCGCTCAACAAGGATCCACGTCTTAAACAGGCGGGAATTGCCGCCCTTAAGTATACGGGGGATAAGCAATATATCGCAGATGGAGAATTCTCAACCAAACCTCCGCCTCCGACTAGCCCGGAAACTGCTCCCGATAAAACCAAATCGGCCTCGTCTCATGGAAGACTGCGCATCGTTGTTCGCCTCTCCAATGACGACTCTTACGAACTGAAGGCACAAGCACTCAACGATGATCCTCGCTTAAAGGAAGCGGGCATCTCCGCGCTGAAATTTGTCGGAGACAAGCAGTACATCAGCGGAGGAGAGTTTTCACCAGACTTGCCTTCCCCCGAATCCGAACCAAAATCCACCGTTGACGAAAAAGTACGCGTCACACTACGGATGCCACGTAAAGATGCCTATGAACTTGTTACCAAACATCTGAATAATGATCCCGATCTCAGCAAAGCAGGCATTGCCGGCGTGGAATTGGCCAAAGGCACTGGCCTGGTCCCGGTCGCGCAGGAAACGCCAGCCAAACCGCCAAAAAGGAAACCAAGGCTTGGAAGATTTCTCGCCACAACTGCAATCTTGGGTATCGTCGGAATCATTGGCGCTGGTGTAATCCTTTTTTCTAAATCTCCTGCGCCTGCGCCGACCCCAACAGCAGTAGCCCAGATTCCAGTTTCAGGTGCGGATCCAACGGATACACCCACATCTGTGCCGCCCACCGAAACCAGCATTCCACCCACTGCCACGATGACCGCCACCAGGACAAAGACGCTTCCCCCTACAGCAACAAACACACTAGCGCCCACCGCCACAGTCCTGAGTTGCCAGCCGCCCGGCGAAGTTGTAGTCGCTGCTGAAAATCTATCATGCCGGTACGGACCTGGCGCAGTTTACCTTTACAGAACGGGATTGGTTAAGGACCAAATTGTCGATGTGCTCGGCAAGGCAGATACTGTGTACGACACCTGGGTCCGTGTGCAAACAAGATGGGAGGAACCAGTCAGGTGTTGGGTCAATTCCAGCCCGCGATTTGTCGAAATTCCAGGAGGTGAAGATGTAGCTTGTCTTGACCCGTTATATCCGGAGAAGGCGCCGTTGATCATATTCAACACTGACCTGTTCCCCAAACCATCCAATGTGTCAGCTAGCCGCAGCGGAAACCTGGTATACATCCAGTGGCAGGGATATGATCTGCAGCCCGGCGACCGTCCTGAAGCCAGCCCGCCCTATCTTACTGAGACTTGGACCTGCCAAGACGGGAAAATTGTCTTCTCGCCACAAGGATGGGACGACACATTCGCATCGGTCAGGGATGATGCAGGCTGCGATGAAGCCTCGTATGGGTATGTCTACATGGCCCACGTGGACGGCTATATCGGGCCGGTCACTATCCCCTGGCCACCGTAAACGAAACTGATCAGAGGCATAGTGGGTGTTAAAATATTTTGGCAAAGCCATTGGTGTGAAGTTATTTCCTTTGTATGTGTTATTTGCAAATAATTACTGTGAATCAGCGTGAATTTGTAGAATTTTATCCTTTTGAACCAAAACGAGAGTTCAGATTGCCTTTTTGAAGGACTTTTTATCGCCAATTCATCAGATTTGCCTTCTAAACAGGGTTATTCTGCTGTGTTTTTGATTGAAAAACCCTTTTGTAGACACTGTAGTACCGTGATTTTCGTCAAAATTCCGATGATAATGCTATTTGAGAAAAAT
>JASFRG010000020.1:0-42252 GCA_050115035.1 Anaerolineales bacterium
GCTAGACTTTCCAGGGGTGGGCGTGTGATTTCGATTTTCTTTTCCATGCGGTTATCTTACCGCTTCACCGCCCACCTACCTTCATCCGGTCGGTGATAATCTCACCTCGCCACCCGGTGAGCTCTATGGTGAAAATCTAGGGTTGGAGAACTACAAAATTATCGAAGATCACATCCACACCTGGCTGTGAAAATGTACCTGCCAGCAAACCGACATCCCCCTCCACCAAATCGGCATCTTCTGCTTCCGCAACCTGTATTCCATTGACGAAAAAGACCAGAGTGTTGCCGTTGCAATCTGCGCGCAGGTGATTGATCGCCAGCCCTGTGTGTATGGATTCATTATATTGCATCTCACTCTGACCAAGCTGGACGGCATTCCCGTTGATGTACTTTCCAATCGTATAGTAACCGTCACTGCTGACCATGAAGAAATAATAGTTATTCTCAACGAAACGACACAGCAAACCGATGCGGTTTTCATCCGGGCCGCTCAGCTTGGCGACATCCACTTCCATGCGCACATCCTTGAACGACTTGCCCGGCGTGGACCAGAAGTTGGCCTGCAAAGCATTGACCAGGAAACGATACCCGTTGCCATCATAGTCCATCGTTCCTTCGGCGGAAGTGAAACGCTCCCAACCGGTAGAAGAATTGGTGAAATCATCATAGAACAGAATCTCGTCCGGTTGTAGTGAAGGGGATGGTGAGGCGACGAACGGGAGGGAATATTGGCAGGCCATCGAAACCAGGGCTAAAACCAAAACTGTTAGGATCAGTGAGCGCATACGAAACATGGATGGATTTTATCAGAATAACTATGGAAAATATTGATTCAGCAATACTTGCACCTGCTCCCCCACCGGACCATCCCCATCCAATTCACGTGCCCGTCTTAAATGATCACCTGCAACTTCCCAATTGTCCGTTTGCATGGCAACAATGCCAAGATGCAAATGTACTTGAGCAAAATCGGGGTCAAGTTCGAGGGCCTGCTCTAAAGTATCCTGCGCTTCATCATATCGTTCCAGCAGGGCCAGCGTCCAGCCGAGCGTGTCCAATGCCAACGGATCTTCTCCTCCTAATTCGACAGCGGTCTGCGCAGCGGGCAAGCCGACCTCTTCGACTTGCATATTGTACTGTGCGCTAAATGCCGCCAGGGCGCGCCATATCGTTGAATCTGTAGGCTCAATTTCGGTCGCGCGAAAATAGCTTTCTAACGCAGCCTGTAAATCACCGCTGAGAGCGTACGCATCACCGATAGATATCTGCCAGGCGGGATTATCCGGATCGTATTCTGCTGCTAACAAATATTCAGCCAAAGCTTGTTTTCCATGACCCTGACGCATCCAGTAAAGGCCACGCAAACTCCTGACAATCGGATCTGTGCGCCCATATTTGAGCGCCCTATTCAACTCGACGCGTCCATCCCGACCGAGTTGCTGCTCGGCCTCGCCCAACCAGGCCCAGGCTTCGGGGTTCTCTCCGTCCGCTTCAACAGCTTGACGAAAAGCTTTCTGCGCCAGTGACCACTCATTTATCAGTCCCAGCCCGCGACCGATGAACACTAACTTTTTGGAATCTTCTGTTTCGAGGGTAGCGAGGTTGAGAGCCGTACGCATGGTTTCTACCGCAGAATCATATTCAGAATCCAGTGAGGAAGCCAGTGTGAATTCTTCCAGGGCACGCTCAGGTTCAGAAATCGAGAGCAATTGTCCCAAGCGATAATGTGCCGCAGCGTCTGTTGCGCCATCAGAAGCCACCCATCTTTCCAGGGCATGTTTCTCCGCTTGGGTATCTCCCCGCTCATGATAAATAAATATCAGGTGGGAATAATATTTTGAATACTCAGGGAAACTCTCCAGCCCGCTTTCCCAGGCCATTGTAGCCTCATCCACCCTTTCGGTATGAAAATAAGAAATCCCCAACACATCCCAACCAACATCTGATAGAACATCCTCTTTCCTCGCGATTTCGAGCAAACGAATGGAATCCTCGTAATCCTTTGTCTGAAAACGTGTTATGCCTGCTAAATCCCAAAGATCAGGCCGCCACGGCAACAAGGTTGCAGCCCGTTCATACGCTTTAGAAGCACGCAAATTATCCCGCGCCACATACGCAACCTGCGCCTGACGCAGGCTGGCATAGCCGGTGGTTATCGGGGGCACAATGATAAGTCCGATAACGGTCAGCAGGATGAGGGCTCTGTAAAGAAGCGCGCGCATGAAAATAATTATACTCAGTAGGGCATGATATACCCAGATGGGCATGACGTACCTATGCAAGCATAGACAAAGGGACTCCCAGTCCAGGGAGTCCCTCGCATGCCTAAAGTCTAACCACTAAAGCCTTACTCGCGGTCTACCACATCCATCACAGCGACAGAAGCAATCTGTACGATGTCGGCGACTTCGTCACCGGTCTGCATCACATGTACGGGCGCGCCCATGCCCAGCAAGATTGGCCCAATCGCCTTGGCGTTGCCGAGGCGCGCCAACAGCTTATAGGCAATATTGGCCGACTCGAGCGAGGGGAAGACTAGTACATTGGCATCCTTGACCGCGCTGAACGGATAGCGTTCGTCCACGATTTCCGGAACAACGGCTGTGTCGGCCTGCATCTCGCCGTCATAGATGAAATCGGGGCAACGCTCCTTGACGATTTTCACTGCTTTGGCGACTTTTTCCGAAAGCGGATGCGGTGTAGAGCCAAAATTCGAGAACGAAAGGAAGGCTACACGCGGATCGAGTTCGATCTTCTTGGCAAAGTTGGCCGCCAGACAAGCAATTTCCGCCAGGTCCTCAGCAGACGGATCGATGTTGACCGTCGCATCCGTAAACAGATAAACGCTATCATCCACGATCATGATGTACACACCCGCGGCGCGGGTTGCGCCCTCACGCGTGTGGTGGATGCGCAACGCCGGGCGAATGACATCCGGATACTCATAAGTCAGACCAGACACAAAGGCATCTGCATCGCCCAGCTTAACCATCATCGGACCGAAAATGTTGACATCACGCACGCGCTTACGAGCGATTGCATACGTAACTCCTTTGCGCTCCCGCAACTCATGATAGGCCCGAGCGTATTGTTCGTGCTTCTCAAAGTCAAGTGGATTGATAATTTCCGGATCACAATTCAGGCCAAGCTCTTTAATTGTGGTTTTAATAACTTCCGGGCGGCCCAGCAAAATCGGAATACCGATCTGCTCGTCAGTGATCTGGGCAGCGGCGCGGATAACTTTGGCTTCCTCGCCTTCAGCAAATACAACGCGCTTCTTCCCCCCGGACATCCGAGCCTGATTCTGGAAGAAGTACCGTACCTGCTCACCTTTACCCTGACGATAGGCCAGTTGCTCACGATATTCCTCGATGTCGATCTTCTTACGCGCAACACCGGTTTCCATCGCCATCTTGGCTACGGCCGGGGCCTCCCAGAGTAAAACACGCGGATCGAGCGGCGTCGGGATGATGTAATCCCGGCCAAACTTCAGGCTTTCCATGCCATAGGCACGCAACACGGAGTCTGGTACGTCCTCTTTGGCCAATGCAGCCAGGGCCTGAGAGGCGGCTAACTTCATTTCCTCATTGATAGCCTTTGCACGGACATCCAACGCCCCACGGAAGATGAACGGGAAACCAAGCACATTGTTGACCTGGTTGGGATAATCCGAGCGACCGGTAGCAATGATAACGTCCTTGCGGGCTTCATGCGCCAATTCCGGTTTGATCTCCGGATCAGGGTTGGCCATGGCAAAGATAATCGGATCATCAGCCATACTCTTGACCATCTCAGGAGTCAGCACGTTGGCAATCGACAGACCATAGAACACATCTGCACCACGGACGGCATCTTCCAGAGTACGCGCATCCGTGTCAACAACAAAACGTTCTTTGTACTTGTTCATGCCTTCTGTGCGGCCCTGGTAGACTACGCCGCGGCTATCGCACAGCATGATGTTTTCGCGTTTCACGCCCCAGGAGATTGCCAATTCAGCGCAGGAAATCGCTGACGCGCCCGCACCCGAGATGACCAGCTGCACATCTTCATGTTTCTTACCAACAAGTTCAAGCGAGTTTGCCAGTGCAGCTGAAGAAATAATGGCTGTCCCATGCTGGTCATCATGGAACACGGGAATATCCAGCATCTTCTTCAATTCTTCTTCGATATAGAAGCACTCTGGCGCTTTGATGTCTTCCAGATTGATGCCGCCAAAAGTCGGCGAGATGGCTGCCACAACCTTGATGATTTCGTCCGGATCATGCGAATTGACTTCGATATCAAATACATCGATATCGGCGAACTTTTTAAAGAGCACGCCTTTGCCTTCCATGACCGGTTTGGAAGCCAGCGCCCCACGATCTCCAAGACCCAAAATGGCTGTGCCGTTGCTGACCACACCAACCAGGTTCCCTTTTGAAGTGTACTCGTAGGCCAGTTCCGCATCTTTCTCGACTTCCAGCACCGGTTCAGCTACTCCGGGGGAGTACGCCAGGCTCAGGTCACGTTGGGTATCCATCGGTTTGGTCGGTACGATAGCGACCTTACCGGGCTTTCCTTTCAGACGATGATATTCGAGTGCATCCTCGCGAGTAAATGTTGCCATGTGTCCTCCAAGATTTTTCAGATTTATACAAGCTTTACAACCAGATAAAACGGCAGAGTGCTGGAATCTATTGTCGAAATCGACGTTATACTCTAGCTCAGCGCAGTACAGTCAATTATTGCACGAGTCATACAAACTTGATAGTCCCATTTGTCACATTTTTATCTACAACCTGCCGTACGTTTATAATTACACATTCCCATGTAAATAGTTTTGCGCAAAAACGTGAATTTATACAAAATTCATGTATAATACTCTTACTTATCTTGTCAACTTCTGCCGCGTCTTGAGCGGCCACTGGTTTGCTAACGGATTTCTGGAAACTGTAGTACCATCATCCTGGTGACAGGAGATTTTGAAGTCATTTGCCCTGATTTGATTTGTTATTGGACGGGCGATCGAAAATCCGACTTCTACAAGCGACATGTCTTTTGTCGTGACATAAACCGTCACGCTGCTTATTCTACCTGTACCGCCCCGTATCTTACTTAGCCCGGGGCTGGCACGCAAAACCCAGACTCTATCCGCAGCCGAGGTCACTCAACGCCTTTCGGCTGCTTGTGTTTTAAAAATGAAAAAAGTTACAGCGTTACAGGTTCAAAAAAGAAATCCGAACCGGGTCAATGTTCACCTTGATGGCGAATACGCGTTCGGACTGGCTCGCATCGTAGCCGCCTGGCTACAAGTCGGGCAAACACTGGACGATGACAAGATCGCTGAACTCAAGGCCGAAGACGCCCGTGAACGTGCCATGCAGCAAGCTTTGCTCTTTCTAAGCTACCGGGTACGTTCTGAAAAGGAGATTCGGCAGAACCTTAGCAAACATGAAATACCGGATGAAGTTATCGAGGATACGCTCGAAAAACTACGCCGGAGCGGGTTTGCAAACGATAAACAATTTGCCAGCGCGTGGGTGGAAAATCGCAGCACCTTTCGTCCACGCGGACGCCGTGCACTGGCTATGGAACTCCGCCAAAAGGGCATTGATAATGCTACGATCGAGTCCGCACTCGAAGATTTAGATGAAGAAGCCCTGGCCTACGAAGCAGGCCTGAAAAAGGCTCGCAAGCTCAAGGCTATTGAATGGAGCGAGTTCCGAAAGAAAATGTCAGATTTTCTGGCCCGTCGCGGTTTCTCCTATTCGGTCATTGCGCCGATTGTCTCGCGCCTGTGGAATGAATTCCACCCGGAGGGAGAAGAACACATCATTGATAATGAGGAAATTGCATGAATCCGATTGTTATACTTATTACAGCCGTACTGGCATTGGTGCTGGGCGGTATCGCCGGGTATCTGTTTCACAGATATCAAGCTGAGAAGGCCTTAGAAAATCAGCAACAAAAAGCCGAAAGCATCCTGAAAGGCGCGAACGAGCAAGCGCGTCTGATCGAAACTCAGGCGAGAGAGAGCGCAAACAAGATCATTCAATCCGCCGAAGGGGAAATTAAGGAGCGCCGGCATGAGCTCAGCCGCGAAACCGAACGCCTGGACAAACGTCGCTCTGAGTTAGACAACCGTGCCGACCGGCTCGAACAACGCGAGCAAACTCTTAACAAACGCCAATCCTCCCTTGATCGACGCGCTAACGACGTCGACAAAATGGTCGAAGAGCAGGTGCAAAAGCTGGAGCAGATCTCGCAACTGACGCAAGACGAGGCCAAAAACGAGTTATTCGCTGCAGTCGAGAAGGAAGCCCGCGCCGACATGGCCCGCATCTACCGCCAGATCGAAGCGGAAGCACGCGAAGAGGGCGAGAAGCGCGCCCGCAAACTGATCGCGGACGCCATCCAGCGCGTGGCATCGGAGCACGTCTCCGAAGTGACCTCTTCGGTCGTGCCGCTGCCCAATGAAGAGATGAAAGGCCGCATCGTAGGCCGCAACGGACGCAACATCAAAGCCTTCGAGCAGGCCGCCGGCGTGGACGTCATCGTGGACGACACCCCCGAAGCTGTGACCATCTCGTGCTTTGACTCGGTCCGCCGCGAAATCGGCCGCCGGGCCCTCACCCGCCTGACGATAGACGGGCGTATCCACCCCGCACACATCGAAAAGATCGTCAACGAAGAGACCAAGGCCGTCGACAAAGTCATCGCTGAAGCGGGCGAGCAGGCTGCCTACGACGCCAATATTGCAGGCCTGCATCCGGAAGTTCTACGCATGATGGGGCGTTTGAAATTTCGTACATCCTACGGGCAGAACCAGCTCGCCCACGCCGTGGAAGTCTCCAAACTGGCTGGCATTCTGGCCGCCGAACTTGGTGCGAATGTTGAGTTATCTAAGCAAGGCGGCTTTCTGCATGACATCGGCAAAGCCATGGACCACAACCAGGAAGGCACACATGCCCAACTGGGCGCGGAGTTCTGCAAACGTTATGGCGTCAATTCTGTGGTAGTCAATGCCATCGGCTCCCACCACCACGAGATGGAGCAGGAGAGCATCGAGGCTGTCATCGCCGAGGCTGCGGATGCGATTTCCGGGGCGCGTCCTGGTGCCCGCCGTGAGGATCTGGAAGCCTACATTAAACGCATCAAATCTCTCGAAGAACTGGCCACTTCCTTCGATGGCGTGCAGCAGGCTTTCGCCATCCAGGCCGGCCGCGAAGTGCGCGTGATCGTCAAGCCCGAAGACGTCGACGACCTGACCTCCACCCGCTTGGCACGCGACATCGCCAAGAAGATCGAGGAGACCATGCAGTACCCCGGCCAGATCAAGGTGACGGTAATACGGGAGACAAGAGCAGTGGATTACGCAAAGTAACAGAAAAGGTTTGAAGGAAGATCTAAAATTAAAACGGGCGGCTCGTTATGGTTGCCCGTTTTTCCATTTACAAATTCATCACTGTTGGCATCAACCTTAATTCATCGATCAGCCCATTCAACTCGTCATCTGACAGTCTTCTCCCCTTTCCTGCAAATGCTGTTAGCGCAGCTTCCATCATATTTGTCCCAAAGGAGCGACCCTCGTAGCGCGGTGTGGTTGTAATAACTGTTTTCACCCCCCGCGCTTTGAGCAGTTCGATGTTCTCATCCGTGGTGGTGTTCGTGACCACCGTCTTACCATCCATACGCCCGGGCATGTACTTGCGCATGAACAGGAAGTCGCCTGCGATCAAATCGGAGCTTTCGAAATATTTGACATATTTTGGCTCGTGCTCAGCCCCGCTGCTGCCATAGAAAAGCATGCTCATCGGGAAATAACTGACAATCGGCAGCATAATTCGCGCAATTCGCTTGAATGCTGGAATACCGTAAATTGGGACTGGCACTCCCAGCGCGACCATCAAATCTCCGATAACAGTCTTTTCCGAAACTTCAGCCACGGCTTCGGCCAGCCCCTGCCGGTCTGCCGCTACCGGGACAAATCCCTGCTTGAAATGCACTTCCCCCAATTGTGATTTTGCCAATTCAAATACACGGCGTTCAAGAGTGTGCTTCAGGCCGCGACCGTCGCACAACGGGGTTTTGGTCACCCCCTGGACTAGCTTGAGTGCAGAATGCAAGGGATATTCACGCTCATCCAAACGTAAATATAAATCCACGCCGCCCACGCCAAAGGCGTTCACTCTTCCATCCAGATTAAGATACATCTGGCGGGCTTTGGCGATGTCGCCATCCGTGCCAATGCGCTCGACCAGGATTTCCTGGCCGCCTAGATTGATGGTTACACTTTTATCGCGTTTCGAACTCCCCAGGCTGATGCTGACTGCGCGTTTCATCTCTCCTTCCAACATTCTTTGGTCACGGAATACACGGATATTCCGTATTCCCCGTGAAATCCGTGTCCAAGTTCATACTATCCCAAATACGGATTGGAATGCTTCTCCTCCCCGACCGTCGTCTCCGGGCCGTGACCCGAGAGCAAACGGGTTTCGTCCGGTAATGTAAAGATTTGTTCGTGGATGCTTTTCAGCAACGTTTCCCAATCCCCACCGGGCAGGTCGGTGCGGCCGACGCTGTCGCGGAAGATAAGGTCGCCGCAAAAACAAACCCCTTCGGATGCAACGTAGAGAACACACATCCCAAGCGTATGTCCTGGTGTATAGCGAACTTCGAACTCGACATTCCCAAGTTTCAAAATTTGCCCATGTTGCAAGTCAATCGTCGGTTCGGGACCCGGATCGATTTTGAATCCAAAAAATGACGCGCCACCTTCCGAACGCCAGAGCACATGGTCAGCGGGATGCAAGGCTACCAACGGGAGCGGGTTCAAGGCATCCGCAATAGCTGCCGCACCACCGATATGGTCGAAGTGGGCATGTGTGTACCATAGATGTGCGATACGCCAACCACGATTTTTCGCTTCAGCCAGGATAACATCGCCGTCCCAGGCAGGATCGATCACGGCTGCTTCTTTGGTTTCAGAATCCGCCACCAGGTAAGCATTGGTCATGGCAGGGCCAAGGGTAAAGGGGACAATTTCGAGCATACTCACATCCTATATCACTTCTTTGATTGTCTGGTGCTTCTCGCGTGGAGCAAATATCAGGCTAATGATAACGCCAATTGTAATCAGAAGCAGGCTGAAGGGGTAGATTGAGGCGGGGTCTGTGTCATACAGATAGCCCGCCAGCAAAGGTGACAAGATCAAGGCCATCGAATTCCCAGCCTCGGCCATCCCGTAGGCCAACCCCATCTGGGCTTGATGGATAAGCACGCGCACCTGCGCCGTCGCCAGCATACGCGCAGCACGGAACCCGCCCATCAGGAAGTAACCAAGCATATACCAGGCCGGGCCGGTACCCTTCCACAACGACATGACAAACAAGGCCACAAAAACCTGGCCGAGTACAAAGCCCAGGCGCGCATTCAATTGACCCAGCACAAGGTTGAAGGCCACATTTCCCAAACTGCCTAACGAACCCAGCAAGCCCATCTGGCTGAGAGTGATCCCTCGTTCGTTCTGTAAAAAGTTCGGGGAAAGCGGTTGCGGTAAATACGTGGCGAACATAACAAAGAAAATCACCCCCAGGAAACCCAGAAAGCGCGTATTGGAGAACAACTTCCGACCCGTATTCTCCCCATCGGACTCATCGCGCGGTTGAGGTTTTAGAAAGAGGATCACTCCGGTCGAAAACACAAAGACCACCGTTGACCAAATGAAGATCGTGCGCATATTATAGTGTTCACCAATCCAACCACCGGAGACGGGTCCGATCACCGCGCCGAGATTGAACATGGCGGATGCCAGCGTCATCGCGCGCCCGGCCGTCAATTTGCCGCGCGCAGCGGTCACATAGCTGAATAAGGGTGCCATCACAAAACCCGTTCCTCCGTAAATGACATACCCGGCAACAAAGAGCGGCAACGATTTCCCCAACGCCATCATGCCTGCAGAGAGAATACCCAGGATCCAGCCAGCCTGTACCATCGGACGGCGACCAATCCGGTCTGCAAGATACCCGGCTGGGATGTGCGTGATCATCATGACAAACCCAAAGCCACCCAAAATCGAGCCGATCGTGATGGGATTGGCGCCCAATTGCTCCAAATACAACGGAATGAAATACAGGAACATCCCTTCCCCGATCCCCCAGGTGAATAATGCAACACTGACGAGGATGAGGCTGGGAGTCATGCCACTGACTCGATGCGCTGGATGAAATCTTTGGCAGCCTCGAAGACCTGGCCTTTGGCCGCATCACGCGTGACCACATGGCCTGCTTCCGTTACATACAGCTTGGTCTTGTCTGACGTGCCCAGGTCGGCGTAGATATGCTCTACATTTTCAGGAAGCACGTAGGTATCGTTCTTCGAGTGGATGAGCAATACTGGCACATTGATTTTAGGCAAAGCCTGACGCATTTCTGTTACGAGGCGTAGTAACTCCGCCGCCGAACGGACCGGATTATGTGGGTATGAGAAATGCGCAGCATAAGCCTCTTTGTCAAACCAGCTTGCGCCCGGTTCTTCGTTGCTCTTGGGTTGAAAAGGTATGACCTTGCTGATGAGTTTCATCATCCAGCCCGGGTAGTCGTAGGGGATGTGATAGGGCGTAGACATAGCGACCACTCCCGCTACATCCAATATTGTTGACATCAACAGCGACAACATCCCGCCCATCGAAAGGCCGACCAGGTAGATACGATCAGTTACTCCACGCAAAAGGTGATAGCCGTCTTCGACCGAGAGCATCCAGTCCGTGTAGCGCGAGCGGATCATGTCTTCGGGTTTCGTAGCGTGTCCAGCCAGGCGGACGCTCAGGCACGGATAGCCTAATTTACTCAGGTATTCGCCCATCCAGCGCATTTCTTTGGGCGCGCCGGTGAATCCGTGAATAAGCAGGCTGCCGGGTTGACCTGGTTTGCCAGGGAGGAAGAAAGGTTCGGCGGTGGGGATGATTTGGGTTTTGTTTGACATGGGAATAAGGTAAGCAGTTAGATGAATTCAAGGGCAGATGTTTTCCCATCCAATGCAGGCGGGACCGGCCAGAGAATTTGATAGATGGCATAGATGTGTTCAGCCGCTTCCTCCACAAACTGGTCCATTTGCTCTTTACGGAGATATTGCTTGGGACGCATCATCATATCCTGAATTTCATCATCATTCAGTTGGTAATATGCTTTGATGTGACGTAGTTGACGCGGTAATGTCTGGGGTGGAAGGAAATCCAAGTCAGCGGAAACAGGTTCGGTATCTAGAAAAACGCGCCAGTACAGGCAATTGGGATGTTCGCGCACGTAGATGTGGTCCAGCCCGTACCAGTCCTTTTTGACTTCCCAGATAAATTTCCTGTCCACCGTAAATTGTTCGGCAAAACGTTCGCTAGTCGGTTTCCCCACCTGAACTGTCCAGAGATTGTCGGTGATCAAATGAAAGAAATAACCGAGTCGATACGAGAACCGCAACTTATCTTCCGGCTGGATATCGACCAAATACTCGCGATAAAAATCCAGATCGGCGATATCTTTGTGAACACTTTTACTGCGCTTGAAATGGGTCACTTCGGGGGGCGGATTGAACTCCTCCCATTTATCGTCCGGGATGCCGGAATCGGGCGCGACGTTGCCGATTGCAAACTGACCGGGATCCAGGCCGGGGATGCGTTCGAGCAAATTTTCAGCGATGCGCAGATGCGCGATCCAGGTAGCCATCAGACTTTAATCCAGGGCGGCTTCTGTGATTTGATTTTGGGAAAGATAGGGCAGCTCTCTTCATGCGCGCCTGGCAGGTATCCGGTAGACATCAGGAACTCGTTGATAATTTCGCCGCCCACAAATTTGAAATTACCCTTGAAGAGTTTTACCCACTCATCTTTAGTGCGCGGATGATGTGCATCCAACCAACTTTTGAAAGAACCATACTCCTCTTTTAACTCCAGGATGCGTTGGGAATTGACGATAGCCGCATTGACCTTGAGTTTGTTGCGGATGATACCTGCATCTGACAGCAATCTCTCCCGGTCAGACTCCCCGTAGCCTGCCACCGTTTCGAGATCGAATTCATCATACGCGCGGCGGAAGTTGTCCGCTTTCTTTAGGATGGTGATCCACGAAAGTCCGGCCTGATTGATCTCAAGGATCAGGCGCTCGAAGAGCATATTGTCATCCTGAATGGGAAAGCCATACTCGGTATCGTGGTAGTGTTTGTTGAATTCGTCTTCGGGGTGTTCCAGGACATATTGGCAGTAAGTAGTCATAGGGATATTTTACCGCTTTGTGCATCCTTGTAACCTGAAAACAGAGTATAGATTTCTCCCGCCTTCAAAGCAGATTCGCACAATAAAAATTACACTTGTAACATTTATCTAAAACTATTGACATTTTGTCTATAGTCACTTACACTATAGGCAGATTGCAGAAAGGAGCGAAACACATGCCTGGTGGAAAAGGTTATAGAATGGGAAAAGGTCGCAGGCGCGGCCAGCGCAAAATGTTCTTTCTACAATCATGCTTATTAGTGCTTTTACATCGCGAGCCGGGATATGGGTATAGCCTGATGGATGGCCTGCAGGAATTCGGATTCCAACCAGATCAGATGGACATCAGCATCATCTATCGCGCTCTGCGCAGTCTCGAGGCAGATGGACTGGTCAGCGACAGTTGGGACAATAGCAGTCTCGGCCCGCAGCGGCGAGTCTACACCATCACCCCACAAGGTGAAGCTGCCTTAGACACATGGATCCAAAATTTACGCTGGAGACGAAAAGAGATCGAGGCATTGGAAGCAGCTTATGACGCTGTCAAGAGTAACAATTGACAGTCACTTCGTCTCTCCACTGCGCTGCGAGATGCTTCGCAAAAGTGACTGTCAATTCAAGAAACACCCGAAAGGAGGTGAACAGTATGCCATATAGAGACGGAACAGGACCAACAGGACAAGGCTCTCGCACCGGACGCGGTGCGGGGAATTGCACCGGGCAAGGTGGCAGACGTGGCTTTGGCCGCAGCGGAAGGGGTCTTGGGACTGGACGCGGTTTTAACCGAGCAGCCTATAGCTCGGACATGGAGCGTACCTGGCTGGAGGATCAGGTCAAATCCCTGCAGTCTGCGCTGCAAAGCATCACAGAACGGTTGGATGCGCTAAAGAAAGAGTAATTTGTCGCACGGGCGATCCATCAAGATGCTTCAGGAGAAGATCATGATCCGAAGCACATCCAACCAGCGCATCCACAACTCAGAATGGGTCGCCCAAACATAATCAAGTCAACATGCAATTATTCAGCCTTATGGCCTGAAATAAAGGAACTACCATGAAACTTGCAATCTCAACATCTGGGAACAAACTGGACTCCCCCTTCGATATCCGCTTTGGGCGAGCTGCCGCCTTCTGCATCGTAAACGTAGAAACCGGCGAATGGCAAGCTTTCGATAACCCGGCCTTATCCGCTTCGGGCGGGGCAGGTGTCAAAGCCGCCCAGTTCGTTGCCAGCCAGGGTGCAGGAGCGGTTGTCAGCGGCGCTTATGGGCCTAATGCCTTCGACACCTTAGCTGCCGCCCAAATCGAAATGTACCTTGCCCCTGGAAATCAAGTTTATACGGCTGCTGAAATTCTTGATATGTTCAAGGCTGGCGAACTGGTCAGAGCCGAAGCCGCCACACACGCAGGGCATCACGGAGGCCATCGCTAATGCGAATCGTGGTTGCCAGCGGCAAAGGTGGAACAGGCAAGACCACGGTTTCTACCAGCCTGGCGCTTGTTGCCGCTGAACAGGGGCAGGTCCGCTTTTTGGACTGCGATGTCGAGGCCCCCAATGCGGGGCTCTTTCTCAACCCGGCACTTGACACCCGTAAAGAAGTCGGCATCCTGATCCCACAGGTAGACGAGAACATCTGCACCTACTGCGGTAAGTGCGCTGAAGTCTGCCAGTTCCACGCTATCGCTGTGATTGGTAAGAAAATATTGGTCTTCCCAGAGTTGTGCCACGGCTGCGGAAGCTGCACGCTGGTCTGCCCGGAAGACGCCATCAGCGAGCATCTGGATGTGATGGGCGTGCTAGAAAATGGCTCCGCGTCACAGGGAATCGACTTCGCTCAAGGTGTGATGAATGTCGGCGAACCAATGGCCGTGCCCATCATCCGTGAACTAAAAAAATGGGAGCCAGTGTCATTGCGAGGGGCGTTCTCTCTCGAAGCAATCCCCTCATTATCAGGGAGATTACTACGCCATGATGCGGCTCGCAACCCCGTTAAAGTGCAGCGGGGCAATGACACAATTGAGATTCGTGATGCGCCGCCCGGCGCATCCTGCCCGGTGGTGGAATCCATCCGTGGCGCGGACTTCGTCCTGCTGGTGACCGAACCGACGCCCTTCGGGTTGCATGACCTGAAACAGGTAGTTGGCGTGATCCGGGAATTAGGCCTTCCTGTTGGCGTGGTCGTCAACCGAGACGGTATCGGTGACAACACTGTGCAGGATTTTTGCGACGATAACGATATCCCAATTTTGATGCGCATTCCCATGGAACGCCGCATTGCTGAGGCTATCGCCAGCGGCACGCCTCTCGTCCAGGCGTGCCCTGATTACCGCCCGGCCTTCCAATCCCTGCTGACAGGCATCCTTGCCGGGGTGAACGCATGAAACAACTGGTTATTCTCAGCGGTAAAGGAGGCACTGGCAAAACCAGCCTTACTGCGGCTTTTGCGCATCTCGCCTCCCAAAACGGCTACGCAGGCCAGGTCATTCTGGCAGACGCGGACGTAGACGCCGCTAACCTGGAACTGGTCCTGCAACCGCGGCTCTTGGAAGAACAGGACTTCAAAGGTGGACAGGTAGCCGTCATCGACCAGATCACATGCGCATCATGCGGGGACTGTAAGACTGTTTGCCGCTTCGACGCCATCGACTACACTGACGGGATCTATGAGATCGATCCCATCGCCTGTGACGGCTGTGCGGCCTGTGTGTATCAGTGCCCCAGTGAGAGTATTACCATCCGCGAGCGGGTAGTCGGCAAATTCTACGTTTCTGATGGACGGTATGGGCTTCTCTATCACGCAAACCTGTTTCCAGGGCAGGAGAATTCCGGCAAACTGGTGACATTGGTCAAACAGCGTGCCCGCCTGCAGGCCCTAGACGAAAACCGCGAGTTGGTGCTCGTGGATGGACCGCCCGGAATCGGATGCCCGGTCATTTCAGCCGTCTCCGGCGCGGATTTGGCGTTGATCGTCGCCGAGCCAACCGTGGCGGGCGTACACGATATGCAGCGCGCATTGCAGACAGTCCGGCACTTCGGTGTGCGAGCTCTGTTATGCATCAACAAAGCTGACTTGTATCCCAAAGGTACAAAAGAGATCGAAGCATTTTGCAGGAATAACGATGTCCAGATCGTCGGCAGGATCCCGTTCGATTTAACGGTAGCAACTGCCATGGTCCAGGGAGAAGCCGTGACAACTTTTCGTCCGGGGGCAGCCTCCAGCCTTGCCATCTCCGCAGCTTGGGAGAATATTCTTAAAGTCTTGTTCGAAGGTGAATCATGGGCGAAAAGACATTAGAAGATACCATCCTGGAACGGCTGCGAAGTGTCATCGATCCCGAAACCAACACCGACGTGGTACGTATGCGTCTGGTGGAAAATCTGTGGGCCGATATGCTTGGCAAGGTGCGTTATACGTTTCGACCGTCATCCTTTGTATGTCCGATCGCCGTCTCACTGGCAATGGACATCAAGAAAGCCGTGGCTGAAGTGCCCGGTGTCACATCACAAGAAATCGCTGTGGAAGGCTATCTGGCCGCAGCGGATCTAGAAAAACTCATCAATCAGGAGATTTAATATGAAAATCGCAGTAACCGCAGAAAACAATAACGGCCTGGAAAGCACGGTTGCCCATCACTTTGGACATGCCCCCTACTTCATTCTGGTGGACGTGGAAAACGGCGAGGTGACGGCCATACAAGATGTCCCTAATCCTTTTATAAATGGCCATGCGCCTGGACAGGTACCTGGATTCATCCAGACACAAAACGCAGACGTGATGTTGAGCGGCGGCATGGGCGGACGCGCTATTCAGTTCTTCGAACAGGCCGGCATCCAGGCCGCTACCGGTGCTACCGGCACTGTGCGCCGGGCGCTGGAGAACTATTTCGGCGGCAAGTTGACTGAGGCTGCCCCCTGTGACGAAAGTGTGGCACACGGTCACGGATAAGAAATCTGTCCGCTAATCTACGCTAATTTTGGTGGGGATTTTTATGCATTGGCGTATTGCTTCGATTTAGATTCAGATAGACCCTCTCACGAAAGTGAAAGGGCCTATCCTTTATAATTTGATTTCCAGGAGGGGCAATATACGCGGCTGTCCATCCACTTCGCCAACGACTTCTCCCACTTTTTTCGCACCCATTCGCTCGTAAAATCCCTGTGCGTTGGGGTCAGATTCGATTTCGAGCACACGCGCTCCCAGTTCCCGGCACCTTGTAAGAATGTGATCGAACAGTACTCTACCTACCCCCTTCCCCATATGCTCGGGTAATACCCATAGGTGCTCTATGCTGCCTTTCTCATCTGCCAGAGAAATAGCACAGAACCCTACTAAATCGTTATCCAATATCGCAACATATGTTTCGTATCTGTTTACAAAATCTGGAGTAATTGTCAGGATGGGTGACCAGAGTTGAATCCAATGTTCAGGATAGCCCCAGTGACGTTTAGCCGCGAAGGCAATTTGGGTCAGATTCTTTGCCTTGTCGGGTTCGGCTTTTTGTATCTCCAAGGAAATTTTTTTGCCACTGATTTCACAGAATTTCATGGAGTTTTCTATTTCTTTATTTGATGACTCGGCAGTGTTCCAGTAAGCCTGCACCAATGACAGAATAGGTTAATTTTTTGTATAACAACTCTGTCATAAAGCATTCCTAAACAATCAGTGTAAATCCGTGTAATTTGTGGTTAAAGAGCTACCCGATCACACGTATCTCACGCGGCAAGGTTGATAAACTCTCTGAGCCTGTCTCCGTGACAATCACATTATCTTCCACACGCACACCGTTGCGCCCGGGCAGGTAAATCCCCGGTTCGACTGTGTAGGCCATGCCCGGTTCAAGAATCTGCATGTTGTCGCCGCGCATGTAGGGCCTCTCATGGGCTTCCATGCCGATACCGTGACCAGTGCGGTGTGTGAAATGCGCGCCATACCCGGCATCTTCGATCACAGCCCGCGCGGCTTTATCCACCTCCGCACAGGGGATGCCCGGTTTGCCGGCAGCGCGCCCGGCCGCATTGGCTTCCTGCACGATCTCGTGGATTTTCTCATATTCAGCATCCACATCCCCTACCGCGAAGGTGCGCGTGATATCAGAGATATAGCCATTTGCGCCAGCGCCATAATCGATGACCAGTAAATCTCCGGCACGTAACTTGCGGTCCGTGGGGCCGGCGTGCGGGTTGGCCGAATTCGGTCCTCCGGAGACGATCGGCGTAAAGGGCAGTTCTGCATCCGAGCCGTTTCGCAACAATTTCACGACCAGTTCAGCGGCCAGTTCTCGTTCGGTCATGCCAAATTTGATTTGCGGGATGAGCGCTTCGAGAGCGGTCTGTGCGATCTGAACCGCTTTCCGCATATTTTCAACTTCGCCCGGCTCTTTCCTTAAGCGCAACGATCCCAGAGTTTCACTTGCATCCGGATATTCAGCAGACGGCGCACCAGTCCGCAAGAAATTGTACTCCAGCAGACGCATGCGTTCCGTCTCGACGCCGATACGCTTCCCACCCAGACTCAAAGCCTGTGCAGCGCTGATAAAAGCCTTCTCCCACTCAGACGGATTTTCTCCGTACGGGAAAGCCTGCACCTTATACGGCATCTGTTCAACCTTGAGCATTTCCAACTCAGGCAGGATAATGGCCGGTTCCTGTCCCTGAGCAACCAGTAAGACGACCGGACGTTCCATTAGGTGGAATTGCGCACCGGTCAGATACGTCAGGGTGGGGCCAGGGTTGAGGGCTACAGCATCTAGACCTGAAGTCCGGAGAGAAGCGTTGAGTTTTTCCAATCGGGTAGTTGTCATGAGTTTTTCTCCAGGGTATGGTATTGCTCGGTATAAGCCGTTCGGATAATCCAGTCGGCAATACCAGGGAAATGGACCTCTCCCCAGGCGATCAGACCAAACCACCAGGGGATAAAAACCGTCCGGCGCGGATATTTGGCAAGTTGTAAAACACGCATAGAGACATCTTCAGCCGGAATAAAGAATGTATCGTACCACTTCGGCCTTTTTCTGGTTTCGGCATCTTTGCTCCAGCCAAACTCTGTGCGCGCCGGACCCGGGTAGATACCGGACACCTTGATGTCAAAAGGCGCAACTTCGCGGCGCAGGGCAGTTGTAAAACCGCGTATTCCGTGCTTCGTAGCCGCATAAACAGTGTAAGAAGGAGCAGCCAACCAACCGGCGATCGACGACATGTTGATGATATGACCGGAACGACGTTTCAGCATATGCGGAAGCACCGCACGCGTCACCAAAATCTGCCCGGTCAAGTTGACCTGTATCTGGGTTTCGATGTCGCGCCTGGGCTCAAGAGATTCTAACCAATTCAATCGTCCAAAACCGGCATTGTTGAAAAGTATGTCGATGCGCTCGTAAATTTCAATGACTGTGCGCACCATTAGATTGATCTCGCTGAGTTGGCTGATATCTACAGGAACGGCAAAGGCCTCGCCGCCGGTTTTATGGATCTCATTGGCCAGCATTTGCAGACGGTCGAGTCGACGGGCAGCCAGAACAACCTTAGCCCCTTCCTGAGCAAAAAGATGCGCCGCGTCCTTGCCGAAGCCGGACGAAGCGCCTGTAATCAGAACAACCTTATTTCTGAGCGGGACCGCCATCTACTCTTCCTCGTCTTCATCCTGTTCATCTGGTCTGCTACGCGGACGGGGTGGCTCGATCACAACTTCCGGTGAGAGCGCTACTTCCAGCACCTGATCTTCATGGGTGATGGGGATGATCTTGAGTTCACCCCGGGCTGTCTTGGGCACATCCACCAGGTCTTTCATATTTTTCTCAGGCAGCAGAACAACCTTGATGCCGGCGCGGTGAGCAGCCAGAACCTTCTCACGTACGCCGCCAATGGGCAGCACGCGCCCGCGCAGAGTGATCTCGCCAGTCATACCGACATCGCGATAGACCGGGCGGCCGGTCAATGCGGAGAGCATAGCGGTTGCCATGGTAATACCCGCCGAAGGACCATCCTTGGGGATTGCACCCTCCGGCATGTGCACATGGATGTCCATACGGTCGAAGACATCGATATCGATATCGAAGAATGGAGCTCGCGACTTGACGTAGGTCAACGCAGCCTGCACGGACTCCTGCATCACATCGCCCATTTGACCGGTCATCTGCAAGCCGCCCTTGCCCTCCAACACAGCTACTTCGACCGGCATAATCTCGCCGCCGTTCTCTGTCCAGGCCAGGGACTGCACCACACCCACCTCGTCCTGTCGCTCTGTTTCAGGCATAAAGAACTGCTGCGGGCCCATGAATTTCTCCACCACCGCCGGTGTCACAACCTGTGGATACTTTTTCCCTTCCGCTTTCAGGCGCGCGATTTTGCGACAAATGCGACCAATTTCGCGTTCTAGGTTGCGAACACCCGCTTCGTAAGTGTATTCACGGATCAGTTTTTGCAACCCGGGAAGTTCGAAGTGCAATTCGATATCTTCCACGCCATTCTCCTCAATCTGGCGGGGGATCAGATAACGATTGGCGATCTCCAGCTTTTCCTCTTCGATATAGCCGGGGAACTCGATCACTTCCATACGGTCAAGCAGCGCGGATGGGATCGGTCCCAATGAGTTGGCTGTGGTCACGAACATGACCTTTGCCAGGTCAAATGGCATTTCCAGATAGTGATCGCTGAAAGCGAAATTCTGCTCAGGGTCGAGCACTTCCAGCAAGGCAGATGAGGGATCGCCGCGGAAGTCGGACCCCAGCTTGTCGATCTCATCCAGCATGAAGAGCGGATTAGCAGTCCCGGCGCGCTTCATAGTTTGCAGGATACGTCCTGGCAGCGCGCCGATATAAGTACGGCGGTGACCGCGGATCTCGGCCTCGTCGCGCACCCCCCCCAGCGAAACGCGCACGAATTCGCGTCCCAGGGCTTCGGCAATCGAACGTCCCAGCGATGTCTTTCCCGTTCCCGGTGGGCCGACAAAGCACAGGATCGGCTGGCGTTCCTTTTTGGGTTTGAGCGAGCGTACCGCGATATATTCCAGGATGCGCTCCTTGGCCTTTTTCAACCCGTAATGATCCCGTTCCAGAATCTTCGCGGCGTGCTTGACGTTCAGATTGTCTTGGCTGCGTTTTGTCCAGGGCAAGTCGACGATCCAGTCCACATAAGTGCGGATGATGCCAACTTCGGGCGCCATGGGCGGCATCTGGGTCAAGCGCTCGATTTCCTTGAGTGCCACCATTTTGGGTTCATCCGGTAGTTCTGCCTTTTCGACTTTTTGCCGCAGCTCGTTAACATCCCGTGACCAGATATCGCCCTCGCCCAATTCGGTCTGGATGGCTTTCATCTGCTCGCGCAGGTAGAACTCGCGCTGACTGCGGTCCACCTCGGACTGTACACGGCTATGGATTTCATCTTCCAGTTCGAGTACATCCACTTCCTGGGCCAGCAGGTTATTGATACGCTTCAAGCGCTTGGCCGGCTCGATCATCAAAAGCAGGTTTTGCTTTTCGGTGTAGTTCAACGAAAGCGCAGTAGCGATCATATCCGCCAGCCAGGCAGGTTCGGAGATATTCAAGGCGAACAGATGCGCTTCTTCAGGGATTGAGCGATCCAGTTGCACACAACGCTCAAACAGATCCACGGCCGAGCGCATCAAGGCCTGGACTTCGCGGTCGGGAGTTTGCGATTCGTAGATTGGGCGGGCGCGTACTTGAATATATGGCGTTGTGCTCAAAAACTCCACAATTTCCACACGGCGGCGTCCCTGCACCAACGCGGAGTGTGCGCCGTCAGGCATTTGCAACAGACGTCCTACCGCCATTTCGACACCCAGTTTCAGGAAATCGTCCTCTCCAGGCTCGTCATTTTCAGGGTCGCTTTGGGTCAAGCCGATGACGGACTGGTTATTCATCTGCGCTTCCTGCACAGCCAGCAGCGAGGCCTCGCGCCCAACGAAAATTGGTGAGACCATGCGTGGGAATATGACCAGATCGCGCAAGGGCAGCACGTAAGCAGTGATCAACCCGTCCGCATCCGGGATCATGGTTGGGATGCGGTAGAGTTCCTCGGTGCGCTGTGAAAGCGCCATGTTGAAATTATCTTCTTCTTCGTTCCAGTCGTTTTCGTTATTCATAAAAACCCGTTATTCGTGATTTGGGATTCGGATTTCGTCTTTAGAACCGGACCGTCCCCGATTCCCGACTTACGATTCCGTACCCATTTTATCCCATGCCGTCATCACTTCTCCCGTGACGAACATCGAACCGGCGGACAGGACAATGCTACCATCATTTTCGGATAATTCCAGTGCACGTCGGAGAGCCGCCGCAACGGGTTCGACCGCTTCAGACTCGATCCCAGCCTGCTCCGCCAACTGACAGATCAACTCCGGTTCCTTCGCCCGCGGATGGTCAGCGCGCGTAGCAATCAATTTCTTGATCCTGGGTTTCATCACCTCGAACATGCCCGCCAGATTCTTATCTTCCGAAGCACCCAGGATGAGGTAGACCTGTTTATCAGGGAAATAAGTTTCCAACGTCTGGTACATTCTCGCAAACGAATCCTGGTTGTGCGCTGACTCAAAGATGACCGGCGGCTCACGGCGCGCAATCTCAAAACGCGAACGCCATTTGGCGAACTCAAATCCACGCTGGATAGCTTCATCAGAAATATTCAGCCTGCTGATCTTCAATGCGGCATAAGCGACTGCCGCATTTTCGACTTGGTGCGCACCAAGCAGTGGAATCGTTAATTCCAACGGTGGCAGGTTGGAGGTTGTTAGTCGAAGCGTCTGTCCTTCAATCGATTGGGTGATTAACTCAAATTCAACATCTTTTCCAACCAGGGTAAAGGTGCAATCATTTTCGTCCGCAACCTTTTGTAAGACACTCAGCGCCTCACCCTTTTGCGGAGAGGAAACCACCGGCACGCCGGGCTTGATGATGCCGGCCTTCTCACCGGCAATCTTATCCAGCGTATCTCCCAGGACGAGGGTGTGATCGAGTGAGAGCGAGGTAATGACCGAGACGCGCGGCGTGACGATGTTGGTGGCGTCCAGTCGCCCGCCGAGTCCGACCTCAATGACCGCCGCATCACAGTTCTGTTGGGCAAAGTACAGGAACCCCAGCGCGGTGGTGATCTCGAAGGTGGTCAGGTAGGGGACGCGCGCCACAGCCGGCTTGATCTCCTCTACCAGATCCGCCAATTCCTGATGAGAGATTGTTTCCTTGTTTACTTGTATACGTTCTACATAATCCTGCAAATGCGGGGAGGTGTACAGACCGATCTTGTAGCCAGCCGCCTGCAAAGCGCTAGCCGCCAATGAACTGACCGAGCCTTTGCCTTTCGTCCCGGCTACGTGGATGATGGGATATTCCTCCTGGGGATTCCCCAGTTCGGCCATTAAGTCACGCATGCGGTCCAGGTTGAAGTCGGCTTTGGCCAGCTCGGAAGCGTGTTTGAGGCTATAATCTACGAAAGAGTACAGGTAATCGAGGGCGAGGTTGTATTGTTTTTCGGTGTCCATTAAAGAGATTGTAAAACGGTTTTTGTAATTCGTAAATCGGGATTTGGGAATCGGAGATGAAAATGGATTGCTTTCTCTGCAAAAAGCACAAAGGAGAAGTTGCTCCGCCGCCGGGAGGATATATTTACGATGGCCCGCACTGGCTGGTCTGCCATGCACCTGCGGACAAAGGGCCGCTGGGGACGCTGTTCATCGAGTCCCGACGGCATTTCCTGGATTTCTCTGAAGCGGACGAGGATGAGTTGACTGCTTACGGGCCACTGCTGAAAAAGGTTTATGCAGCGATCCGGTCTCTGACGGGAGCGGAGCGTGTCTATCAAGTAGTTTTTCTGGAGGGCATTCCGCACTTCCACGCCTGGTTGATCCCACGCAGGGAGGGCGAAGAAAAGGGCATGGCTTTTCTTTCGAAAGATATTGTCTGTGGGCAGGAGGAAGCGGAAGAATTAGCAGAGAAAATGCGGAACGCTTTGAGATCATGATCGGTCAACTTACCATTCATCTGCACCTGCCCGGCTGCGCTTCGCTGAAAGAAAAACGCGGACGGCTCAAGCCGCTGCTGCACCAATTGCACAAGAAATTCAATGTCTCAGTAGCAGAGATGGAGCGGCAGGACATGTGGCAGGAGGCGGTCTTCGCCTGCGCACTGGTCAACAGTGATGCGAAGCAGATTCAACGCTCATTGCAAGCGGTGGCAAAGTGGGTGGAGGGCAACTGGACAGATGGGGATGTGATCGATGAGAGGATTGAGTTGGTCTGATAAGTCTATAAGACTAATAGGTTTAACAAGTCAACCATTCTGACCTGTCAGACCTGTTAGACCAATCAGACTTGTCGACTTCCCGAAAGGAGAATAATGGATTTAGGATTAAAAGACAAACGCGCGCTAGTCACCGGCGCATCACGCGGACTTGGATATGCCACCGCCCTGACGCTGGCGCGTGAAGGCTGCCGGGTGGCTGTCAATAGCCGCGGTGAGGAGAACGCGAAGGCAGCGGCAGAGAAAATTGCGTCAGAAACCGGCGCGCAGGCTATTGGTCTGGCAGGAGACGTGAGCGAGGTCGATGTCGCTGAGAAACTGGTCGATGGCACAGTCAAGGCATTTGGAGGCCTGGACCTGTTGGTCACCAACGCGGGCGGTCCTCCCGCAGGGGTATTCGAATCGTTCGATGAGAATGCCTGGCAAAAGGGGATCGACCTGTCTTTCACCAGTCACGTCCGCTTAATACGCGCGGCACTTCCACATTTGCGGGAATCTGAGAGCCCCAGTGTATTGACCGTCACATCTTATACCGTGAAGCAACCCCTGCCAAACCTGGTGCTCTCCAACAGTATCCGCAACGCGACTATCGGATTGACAAAGTCATTGGCATTGGAGCTTGGCCCGGACGGCATTCGCTTCAATTCCATTCTACCCGCCTGGACGGAAACCGAGCGCGTGACCGATCTGATGGCCTTCCGGGCAAAGAACAACAACACCACTATCGAAGAAGAGACCGAAAAACAAGCCAAAGAAAGTGCGCTGGGACGCATCGGTCAGCCCCAGGAATTTGCAAACGCGGCTGTTTTTCTACTCTCACCGGCTGCTTCTTACATCACGGGCGTAATGCTGCTTGTAGATGGAGGCATATACAAAGGCACGCTTTAGAATTAACTGAGAATGTTACGTATGAACACAGATTCAGGTACAATCTGTGTTCATTTCATTTTAGAGGAGAGTTCGCATGACAGCCTGCTTGAACTGCAACGCCAGCGAAAGTGAAAAACCGCTGTTGACTATCAAATTCCAGGGAAATGAAATCTACATCTGCCCGCAATGCCTGCCGGTGTTGATCCACAAACCCGCCAACCTGGCGGATAAGCTGCCCGGCGCGGAAAATTTCGGTCAGCCAGTTGAGCATCATCACTAGTATGTGTATGTTTGGATGGCAGTTGAACTGCCATCCGAACCATTCCCCATGAAAAAACTCACCCACCTGACGCGCTCTTCGCTGATCCTGATCGTCTTTTTCGGGCTGGATAAAGTGGTCGCCTTCGTGCGCACCAGCATCATTGCCCGCCAGTTCGGACGCTCCACAGCGCTGGATGCCTTCAACGTAGCCAACAACCTGCCCGACTTGTTGTTTGCACTTATCTCGGGCGGGGCCATGACCATGGCACTCATCCCGGTTTTGAGTGAGGTGATGACCAAGGCGGGACGATCAGCCGTCTGGAATGTTTTCTCACGGGTTGCCAACCTGGCTTTTGTGGTCACAGGCGCATTTGCCATCGTGATCGCTATTTTTGCGGAACCAATCGTCAGCAACCGGTTGGGGATCGCGCCGGGATATGAGTCTGTACAACAAACGTTAATCGCCAACTTGATGCGCCTGAACTTGATTGCCACGCTCATCTTCTCGATAAGCGGATTGGTGATGGGTGGACTCCAAGCCAATCAGCATTTTCTATTACCAGCCATGGCGCCTTTGTTCTACAACTTCGGACAGATTATCGGCGCACTGGTCTTTTCACCCAGCGAACCTTATACCATCGGTCCCCTGACTCTGCCCGCGATGGGATTGGGCGTCCACGGTCTGGTATATGGTGTGATCCTGGGCGCGGCGATGCATTTGGGCATTCAGATTCCCGGACTGATCAGGTACCAATTCCGCTGGACACCCTCGCTCAAGCTGGACGAGGGCGTGGTCAAAGTACTCAAGCTGATCGCTCCTCGACTAGTGACCATGTTTGCCATCCAGTTGATATTCATTGTCCGCGACAATCTGGCCTCGCAACTGCCCCTGGTAGGTGCCGCCACAATCCTGACTTACGGTTGGTTCATATTTCAAGTGCCTGAAACATTAATTGGCACGGCCATCGCCACCGTCTTGTTGCCAACCCTTTCGGAACATGCCGCGCAAGGTCGATGGGAAGAATTCCGTGCCACGGTCGATAAAGGTGTACGCATCATGCTAGCCCTGAGCCTGCCGGTGGCGGCGGTCATCGCAGCAGGATTACGTCCGTTGGTGGCGGCTGTCTTCGGCTTCGATGATATCGGCACCACCATGCTGACCTGGACAACGCGCATCTTCCTGATCGGCCTGGCCGGACATACGGTGTTGGAAGTGGGTGTGCGCGCCTTTTATGCTAAACAGGACGCCATCCGCCCGATGGTAGCCTCCATTCTCAACACAGCTGCCTTCATCATCTTCGGTGTAGTGGTCATTCGCCAGATGCCGCAATGGGGCACAAATGGCATCGCGCTGGTCCTGATGGCATATACTGTCGAAGCTATCTTTGTCATGTGGTGGCTCAACCGCAGGTTGGAGGGTCCACCCATAACGGGGGCCAGTTCGTTCGTGCGTGGGTTCCTGGCAGCGCTTATTGGCGGTGTATCTGCCTATCTGTTGGCATTTTATCTGCCAGGCGGGGCAATTGTCACTGCATTAATCGGTATCATCGCCGGTGGTTTGGTTGCTTTACCTATCATCTGGAAGGACCTTCGCCTGCTGTTCAATCTTTAATCCCCCTGCGGCCCTACGACACAGTTTAGAAATTCATAAATACAACGCATTTTGAAGCTGTGGAGGGTATAATTCGCGCCATGTCTGAAGAAATTGAAAACACACAGCCTTCTATGAAGGCGACACAACCTACAAAAGCGCAAGAACCCGCTCCCCCTCCGGAACCGGAAGAATCGAATGAATCCACGCAAGAGGTCACCCCTAAGCCGAGGAGGAAACTGGCCGGGCGTATTGGACGTTTTTTCCTGAATATTCTGATCGTCTTGCTGATCATCGGCCTGGGTATCTTTGGCGGATACCGAAGCGGACTTGGAATCCGTGTGCGAGCGCAGGACCAGTTGGTCACACAACAATTGAGCGACCAGTTCTCGCGCGCACTAGTCGATATCCAGTTTGAAAATTACAATGCCGCTAAACAACGCCTTGAATACATCATCGGGATCGACCCATCGTTTCCCGGTGCAATGGATAAACTGACCGAAGTGATGGTTTTATCCACCATTCCAACAGCTACGCCAGTCGTCTCCCCCACCCCGGAATTGATCGTGGACGACACCAATTATGAAGCGTTGCTGGCACAGGCCAATCAATTGGTCGATGCTCAGCAATGGCAAAACGCCCTGACCGTGTTGGACACGTTACGAGCAAAAGATGCGACTTTCCATGCAGTAGAAGTGGACGGGATGTATTATTTTGCGTTGCGTAATCTGGGCGTTGATATGATCCAGGCCGGCAATCTGGAAGGCGGTATCTACGAGTTATCGCTGGCCGAACGGTTCGCGCCGCTCGACAATGTGGCACACATCCTGAGAGATAACGCCCGCTTCTACATTACTGCGGCCAGCTTCTGGGAACTGGACTGGAAACTTTCCTCGGAATATTTTGCCCAGTTGAACGGCTCCGGGATTTGGGACGGCACCATGACTGCCAGCGAGCGTTACCGCATTGCGACCATAAGCTACGCCAATGAACTCTTTGCAGACGGGAAGTTCTGTGAGGCCTATGAGCAATTCCAGGCCATCGGGGACCTCAGTGGTGACGATGCCAGAAACGCCAATCAGGCCTATCTTGGTTGTTACCCGCCGACTGGTACACCTGCCCCCACCATATTGGTGACCCCAACGACGGATACTTCTGTAGCGCCGACCGCTACGCAAGGTGGAGGTGAAGCACCAACACCAACAAATACGATGGTTCCGCCCACGGCTACACAGACACTGCCAGCTACGACAGAGCCTGCACCACAACCTTAACATGCTCGAAACCCCGCCAACCTGGGCGATCGCGCTCGTATTCTGGATGCACATGCTGGCTACGGTAGCCTGGCTGGGAGGACTGGTCGCAATCGCCATTCTGGTACTCCCAGCGGCAAAGCACGTGTTGAAGCCTGCAGACCAGTTGGCTTTTATCGAGGGCATCCAGAAACGCCTGGAGCCGTTGGCCTGGTTCTGTCTGGCAATCCTGATCGCGACCGGCCTGTTCCAGCTAAGCGTCAACCCGCATTATGACGGTTTTCTTTCCACCACCGGGCAGTGGTCGATAGCCATCCTGACCAAACATTCGCTGGTTGTGCTGATGATCGTTGTCAGCGCGATTCAGACCTGGGAAGTGCTGCCAGCCATTCGTCGCGGTTTGATGCGCATCGAAAAGGGTGGTGGGGATGAAGATGAAGTGAAACGGCTGCAAAAACAGGAAACCTTGTTATTGCGTTTGAACATTGGCCTGTCTATTTTAATCCTGGCTGCGACTGCTTTTGCAAGGGCCTCATAAAGAACATAATTATCCCCGAATTTACTATAGGACGCAGAAGAACGTTGATTTACGCTGAAAAAAAACATAAAGATCAGCGTTTTTCTGCGTTTGTCAGCGTTCCAAAAAATACTCATCCCGAATTTTAGGTTCGGGGTGAGTTATGTTTGCCTAGATTGTGGCTGAGCTATGCCTGAACAGCCGCCAGTCCTTGCAACACTTTCTCGTGCAACAGGCCATTGGTTGCCAGCACGCCGTGATTATTCGTAAGCAAGCGTCCCTGGGTGAAATCGAGGGGCTTGCCAGACAGGTCGGTAAGTTTTCCACCTGCTTCTTCTAAAATGATGGATCCGGCCGCCTGATCCCAAATCTTCTCGCGATAATTAGGGTTTTTGGGCGAAAGCAAGCGCAGGATCACCTCGCCGCCGCCCGCCGCCAGCACGGCATATTTGGCCTGACTGTCCATACGGACGGGGTCCACTTGCACGCCCAACCAATCTGCTAGTTCGTCAATCTTGCTGACATCAGTGTGACCCGATTCAAACGAACGCATCAAGCGCGCCTGAGAGGATTCGCCTCGTTCCGACACTTTGAGCTGCCTCCAGTTTTCGTCATCTTCGGCCATACTTATCGCCCAGGTCCCCCGCCCACGCAGGGCCAAGACCAGCGAGCCAGGACCCTCTTTATCTGGAACTCGTGCCTCCCGTAAGTTGGGACAGCCCAGCACGCCAAATTGAACAACACCATCCTCCACCAGCGCCAGCGCAACGACATACTGGTCACCGCGCAGGAAGCCTTTTGTCCCGTCGATGGGGTCCAGCACCCAGAACTGCTTGCTGGGTTCCGCGCCACCATAATCGATCCACTCGCAGACGGTCTGCGGTGTGGCCTCTGCGAATACCTTGGAAACGTATCCCGTTACCTTTGTGAGTGTTTCAGCTTTGCTCGGCTCGCGCAAGGCGGCAGAGGTCTCCTCCGCTACCAGCGGAATATCCGGGAAAGCCTGGGATAAATGGCGACCAATGATAGCCTGGGTGCTGAAGTCAGCCACAGTGACCGGAGATTTATCGTCTTTGGTTAAGGAAGAAAGGACCGTCTCACGTTGGATTTGCCGCATCAAAACCGCAGCCTGGCGCACGGCATGCAGAGCCGTTTTCACCTTGGGATTTGAAATATCGATCATCGATGTACCTCAAATAATTGGATTAGGAAAGTTAGAGCGCAAGGATTATAGCACCCTCATACCTTGTTATAAACCAAAATTAGCCACATAGACACCCCGGCCTGACCGGCAGTGCCGGGGCAGGCAGAGTCACAGAGCTAACAATCCAATTTTTCTCCGTGTCTCTGCAACTCTGTGGCAAAGAGCCATTCTTTCCAAATACAGTTCTATAGACTGCGACTCCTGCCCATATTCGGCATGATCCACTCGTCCTGATAATTTTCTCGCAGCATCTTGTAATACAACAAAGCTTCCTTGTTGGGAAGTGTGTAATCCCAATTCTGCTGTAGGCGTTCTGTTTCCTTTTGAAACTCCCCATCCGAAACCTTCGCATCGGCGCGCTCTGCCAGTATGTCGGATGAGCCTGCGCCTTTCGAGAATTTCATCTTGGGACGGTACACAATCTCATTTGGCAAATGACCTTCGAACGCGCGTCGCAGCAAAGCCTTGGCCGGGCGGCCGTTATCTTGCAGCTTCCACTCTGACGGCAGACTCAACGCCATTGAAACCGAATCCACATCTAAGAACGGGACTCGCGCCTCCAGGCCGTGCGCCATCGACATGCGGTCACCGCGCTGCAAATTGGTGTTGTGCAACGCTTCTGTGATATAGACCAGTTCTTTTTGCAAATCACCTGGGTGCTCAAAACGCTGTAGATAAGAATAACCCGCATACAGTTCGTCTGCGCCTTCACCGGTCAGCAACACCTTGACATAATCCGAGGCCATCTCGGCCAGCATGTAATTGGGGATCGCACTACGTACAAGGGCGGGGTCGAAGGATTCCAGATAATAGACCACATCCGGCAGCACTTTCAGCATATCCTGCTCGTTGTAGATATATTCATGGTGTTGCGTTCCCAGCATATCAGCCATCAGGCGTGAAGCTTCCAGATCCTCGCCGCCTTCCACACCGACCACGAATGAATGCAGACCAGGCGTATCCTGGCTGGCGATCATCGAGACGATACTGCTGTCCAGGCCGCCGCTCAGGCTGACGCCCAACGGCACATCCGACATCAAGCGCTTGCGCACAGCCTCTTGCACAGAAGCACGGATCGCCTGCACGGCTTCATCTTCATTTTGTAAGTCTGGCATTTCATCTGCTAATGTATTTTCAAGCGTATAAAACTTCTGCCAGCCTTTCTTGCTGTGGTACCAGTGCCCAGCCGGGAATTCGTGAATATCATCAGTTACCAGCGATAAGGCCTTGACCTCCGACGCAAAGTGCAATTCTCCATCCTTGTTGCCATAATACAATGGCTTGATTCCCAGCGGGTCGCGTGCCAGGAATATTTCCCCTCGCCACGAGATCGCAAAGGCGAACATGCCGTCTAGCAGTTCAACGCATTTCGGTCCAAACCGCTGATACAAACGCAGCACAGTTTCAGTGTCCGTGCGCGTATCGAAACGCTGTCCTTTCAAACGACTGTTACGCAAATCCATGTAGTTATAGATTTCCCCGTTGAACGCGATCCAGGCCTCCCCATCTTGCAGCGGTTGGTGCCCTCCGGCTACATCCACAATCGCCAGCCGCGTGTGTCCTAATGTTGCATCCTCGGTAGGCATAACCCCATCCCCATCCGGTCCCCGATGCTTAAGTTGCATGACCATTTCGTTTACAGTTTCATGTGAATTGCCCTGACAGGCTCCTGCAATTCCACACATTGGCTCGAACCTCCTTTGTGTTTTTGCAGCCGCACTCCCCCATAATTTGTCTAGCACGACCTACATTAAATGTGGTGTGAAGCGAACCAGCCTTCACACCACAGAGAATTCATCTATTTTGTCAACGAGGGTAATTCTACCATATCCGACTTTTTAGCCGGAACACCGGTCAGGTCGTAAGCCATGGCCCCCGTAATACGGACCGGAACGATCTGACCCAACTCGAGCTTGCCCTCGATAAAGACCAGCCCGTCGATCTCGGGCGCATCCCGGTAACTCCGTCCGACGGAGATACCGTTATCGAAGCCTTCTACTAGCACATCGAGCGTCTTGCCGACATAGGATTGGTTGATCTGCATCGAGATGCCCTGTTGCAGTTCCATCAGTCCCTCGAAACGCGACTGTTTAACGGAAGCAGGCACGGGGTCGCCCAGCGGCGCGGAAGTCGTGCCCTCCTCGAACGAGAACTGGAAAGTCCCCACGCGGTCGAAGCGGATGTCATCCACAAAGTCCACAAGCGCCTGATACTCTTCGTCCGACTCGCCGGGATAACCGACGATGAACGTAGTGCGAATAGCCAGGTTCGGGATTTTGGCACGCATCTTGCCAAGCGTCCTGTGCACCCAGTCGATGTTGGACGGACGGCGCATGCGGTAGAGCGTTTTTGGATGCGCGTGCTGCAACGGCATGTCCAGATAAGGTAGGATTTGCTCGCGCTCGGCCATTACATCGATCATGCGATCGGTCACGTAGCCGGGATAAGCGTACATGATGCGGATCCAGTCCATATCGGGGACGGCATCGGTAAGCTGTTCGAGCAGGGTCGAGAGACCATCCTTCGTCCCCAAATCGTGACCATAATCGGTGGTGTCCTGGGCGATCAGGATCACCTCGTGTACGCCCTCATCCTTCAAAATACGAGCCTCTTCGAGAATAGCTTCCACCGGGCGGCTGACAGCTGTGCCCTTGATGAGCGGGATAGCACAAAACGCACATGGACGACGGCAGCCATCCGCTACCTTAAGATAGGCGCTGGCTCCGGCCACATTAACTCGCAGGGCCCCCTTTTCGTCTGTGCCTACAGTTTTCGCCTCGTCTGGCAAGTGATAGAGCGGCTCGGGGTGCGGACTCTTGCGCAACTCGCGCACCACCTGCACAATGTCCATCCAGCGGCGTGTGCCGAGTACACCATCGATCCCGGGGACTTTTTGGGCTACTTCCACGCCGTAGCGCTGGGTCAGGCATCCAGCCGCAATCAGGATCTGCCCGTTTCGTTTGATCTCAGCCAACTCACCCAGGACCTCCAGAGATTCTTCCTTGGCCGGGCCAATGAAGCCGCACGTGTTGACGATCAGCACTTCCGCGTTTTCGGGAACTTCGATGCCATGATAGCCGTCGCGCATCAGCAACTGCGCCATAGAGTCAGAGTCAACTGTGTTTTTTGCACATCCGAGCGAAACCAGGTGAAAGGTGTTTTTGTTTATTTTTGTTTTTGTCATGTGTTACCACTAAATTCTTTATGCCAAATTGCTATTCTGTCTCTTCCGCAGGAGCAATTGTAGGCGTGATTGTAGGTGAGGGTGTAATCGTCGGCGAAGGTGTGATAGAAGGTGTTGGTGAAATGAACGGTGTCAGCGTAGCTGTGGGCGGCACTTCTAACGTTGGGACTAAGACTTCATCTATCGTATAAATGTATCGCGCAATCTGCCCGAAGCCGCCCAGCAGACCCAGGTCACGTTGATTATAGACTACGCGTAATGCAGCACCATTACCAGCTAAAATCTCAACACTTTGTTCTGCATCAAATGGATAGGCATTGCCAGGGATGGTGCGGCCATCGAAAACCACTTCGCCATCGACAGTCACCTTCAGATAGGAACGTTCCAAAGCTATGATATTGACCTGCACGTTCACATTGGGAGCCTGGGTCGGGATCTCGATGGTTCCTTCGGCCAGTTCAGGGATGGGTGTGTCCTCAGCAGGGATTAACGTCGCTTCAACGACGATTGCTTCTTGCGGCGTACCAATCAGCGCCTCCGAAATAGACGGGCCGGTCGCTTCAACCTGCACACCTATCTCCTGCTCAGATTGCAGGGCAATCACCCGCGAGATTCCCCAGACGGAGAATACAATTAAAAGGATAGCCATACCAAAGCCGAAGACCAGATCACCGGCGATAAACGTGCGCAAACGAGGCAAGCTTTCCGGGATGTTGGAACCCTTCGACTGCTCTTTTTTCTTTTCCGGGTGCCGTTCCCGGTGACGGGCCTGTAATGCATCCGCGAAACGTAGCAAGAGCGCATCAACATCCAGATCCAAAAAGCCAGCATAGTTCGAGAGCATACCCCGCGTTTGGACAGGGGAAGGCAGTTCGTCGAAGTTCCCTTTTTCCAAGGCTTCCATGAACTGCGCACGCATTTTGGTGTGACGTTCGATTTCATCCAGAGTCAGGCTGAGCATTTCACGACGCCTGCGCAATTGCTGCGCGATCTCGTTGATGATCTCACGCGACGATTCCGCTGGTTCAGTATCAGAATCATCTTCAAGTTCGGAAACAGTTTGTGGTTGCGGTACTGACTCTGGTTCCGGTTCTGGCTCAGGTTCGTCCTGCTGATCGGGGGCAGGCATATCATCCAATTCCGACTGTCTGCTCGGAAGATAGGACCGGGCCCATGCGAGGAAGTTCGTCGCAAACTTCAGTCGGGTTTCATCTTTAGAGGTCTCATCATCCGTTTCTTCCCCAGGCTCCTGGCCTGTTTCCACATCGGATACAGATTCTGTCTTTGAGATCGAAGCAGGCTCGTCGCGCTGTTCCGCAGCGGGGAAGGCGTCCACCTCGCCCGATTCGCTTCTGACGCGTTTCAACCACGTCTGCCAGAACGGTTCCGCTGTAATGTCGCCCTCTTCCTCATCATGTGGGGAATCAATTTCATCCAGTTCTGGCGTGGAAACTGCCTGTTCGCCTTCGAACACAACTTCTGTCTCTGTCGCAGGATCCGGTTGCGCAGCCCGCAACTCTTCGACAATCTGATCGATATCCAACGCAAGAAACTGGGCATAGTTTCGCAGAAATCCACGCGCCTGCACCGACGAAGGGATGACAGAAAAGTCATCGGCTTCCAGAGCCTGAAGATAAACCAGGCGGATACGCGTAGATTCCGCTACCTCTTCAAGAGTCAGGTGGCGGAAAGTGCGAGCCTTTTTGAGCCGTTGGCCAATTGTGTCTGCCATGGTAAGTACAATTTTAACGCAACATCACCGGCCCCCCAGAAGCGGGTATGAACCGGTGATGTTGAATAGTCGATTTACAATTATTCTTTATCTTCTTCAGGAGTCTCTTCCGCAGCCGCTTCAGCTGGTGTTTCTGTTTCTTCTGCAGCAGGAGTTTCTTCTTCAGCAGGTTCTTCTGTAGCCACTTCTTCCACAACTGCTTCAGGAGCGGGGGGTTCATCCGCGACAACTTCATCGATGGGCTGCGGTTCTTCCAAAGCTTCACCCTCTCGATGGACGATGATCTTGATCTCAGGAACCAGATCCATGGTCAAGCGCACGTTGGCGGTAAATTCACCCAAATTGCGTATGGGCTGCATATCGATCTGGTGGCGCTGGACTTCGTAACGGGTCTTCTCCTGCAAAGCATCGGCCACGTTCTGTGTCGTGATCGAGCCATACAGCTTGCCTGTTTCTCCGGCTTTAGCGCCAAAGGTCAGGACCACACCTTCGATATCGTCTGACAGACCCTGTAATTCTTTGTTCTGCTCCGCACGGCGGATTTCTGCCTGTGCCTGGATGCGTTCAATCTGTTTCAATGCGCCGGGAGTAGCTAGCACAGCCAATCCCTGTGGAATGAGGAAATTGCGGCCGTAGCCATCGGCAACTTTTTTCACATCGCCGGCACGGCCAAGTTTGTAAACGTCTTTGATCAGCATTACTTTCATTTTCTTCAAGCCCTTTCTGGCAAAATTATTGCCGCACAATGCGGCAGGATTGGAGCGAAGGGTACAACGCTCGGGAGCGAATTGTACCAGAGGCTCCCCTTCTTGCCAACCTTTGCAACAAAGGGTAAGATAAGCCCATGAAACGCATCCATATCGATTGGCGACGCGTAGCCCTGATTGCCGGTGTCTTATTCCTGGTCGTGGTGATTGTAGATTTCAATTCCCGGTTGGAAGAACTCGACCGTCTCAACCGGCAGGCTGAGATCACGCGTGCAGAAGCCACCCAGGCCGCACTCACCAAAGTAGCCTATGAAACCCTGGTAGAAAATGCCACCTCAGAGCAGGTTGTGGAAGGCGAAGCGCGCAGCAATGCCGGATTGATCCAGGAGGGTGACCACCCGGTGGTAATTCTGGGGGATGAAGGCGAACCGATGCTCAAAAACCCTGAACCTACCCAGATCCCTACCAAAAAACCGAACTGGCAGTTATGGTGGGATTTGTACTTTGGCCAGGAATGAAGCGCCTGGAACTTTTCCCCGATACAATCAAAATCAAATACGATACCCTGACTATTGCCGGTCAGGGTTTGGATTCTCTGGCAGACGAATATGGGACTCCGCTTTACGTATACGACTGCGCGACGATGGACAACGCTGTCGCCAAATACAAGGATTCCCTCGCTGCACACTACCCCAAACTTGCCTCCATTACCTATGCCGGGAAAGCCTACCTTAGCACCGCCCTCGCCCAGTGGACCCAACGCCATGATATGTGGGTGGATTGCACCGGCGAGGGTGAAATTGCAATTGCAAAGGCAGGCGGTGTTCCACGCGAACGCGTGCTGGTACATGGCGTCAATAAATCTGACGCCGACTTGAAATCGGCCATCCAATACGCAGGAACAATTGTGGTTGATAATCTCGGCGAGTTACACCACCTTTCCGCTCTTCAGGGGGCTAAACTCCCTGAAGAGCCATGGGAGTTTTGGCTGCGCTTGCAACCGGGTTTGGCCGTCACGACTCATCATATCTATACGCAAACTGGACAACACAACTCAAAATTCGGCATGGATAGGGAAGAGTTGATGGAGGCGGTGCTATTTTGTAAAGAAAAAAGCCTTCCATTAAAAGGGTTGCACTTCCACCAGGGTTCCCAATTCCGCGATCCTGCTCCGCTCAAACCTGCCATTGAACTGGCGCTCGATCTTGCCAGGCAGATCGGGTTCTCCGGTGACTGGCATTTCTCCCCTGGCGGCGGTTGGGGTGTCGCGTATCATGAAGACGAATTGCCACAACCCGAAATCGAACCCTATGTCAAATTAATCGCTGAAACCGTTGTGCAAACCTGCCAGGGACTTGGGCTTGACCTGCCCCACCTGCACCTCGAGCCAGGACGCAGTATTGTGGCGCGTGCCGGGGTGGCAATCTATCGTGTTAACACGGTCAAACGGCAGGGTGGGCGGACATGGCTGCTCATAGACGGCGGTATGGCTGATAATCCGCGGCATGCACTGTATAGGGCAAGGTATTCCGCTTTAACGGTAGCAGACCCGACGCGGGAGAGAAGCGAGAATGTCCACATCGCAGGGCCGTATTGTGAGTCCGGCGATGTCCTGATCGAAGATTTGCCAATGCCGAATATCAAAGAAGGAGAATTGATCGCGGTGCCGATGAGCGGGACTTATCATTTGAGCATGTCAAGCAACTATAACGGCGCGAGGCGTCCGGGGGTGCTGTGGCTGGAGAATGGGAAGGAACAACTGATTCAACGCCGGGAGACGCCAGATGATCTAATTCGCAGAGATAGCAGGTTGGCGACTTAGCTTATCCAGTATTACGTGAATACTCGTCCAAAATACCCCGATCCGTGAAGACAAACTCCGTCCGATTGATCTGGATCGCCCCCGCTTCAGCAAATCGATACAGGATGCGGCAAACCATTTCACGTGTAGTTCCAACTCGAGAGGCCATTTCATCCAGCGTCAGATGACGGGGCACAACACTCTGACTGGCCGGATATTGTTCCAGCAGCAGGCGCGCTACGCGACCGGTCAACGGTTGAAAGGCCAATTTTTCAACAATTTCGCTGGCAAATTGCACGCGCTGGATCGCCTGGCAGGCCAGATCCCATGAGAAATGTCCATTCTCCATAACCAACGGCAACAAATCATCGCGAGACCAAAGCAGAAGATCACAATCCTCTGTCGCTTTTAGAGCAGCAGGCATGGGGGCATTTTCGATAAAAAAGGCCAGCCCCCAAAATACCTCTCCTGCTTTGATGATCGTCAACGTCAGGCTCCGGCCTTCCGGCGATTCCATAATGGCAATTGTCTCCCCTTTTTCAACAAAAAACAGATGCGGCCACATATCTCCGTGATGAACAATCCATTCACCGCTTTTGAATTTCCGGCGACTTGCTCTTTCTTCTATCTGACGGAACTCATTTCCACTCAAATGAGAAAAAACTTGATTTTGGTCTAGAGATTTGCCTGCCATCACTCGTTGCCTGCTTTCCTGTACCTACGACTGTCAAAGAATTCTACAACGGATTTGCGTTAAGTCAAAGAAATTTATCCCTACTTGCATTATATTTCACATATAACCTCGAGTCAGGAAATGCAAATGCTTCGCAACAGGAAATCTCTGATCCTTCTAGTAATTGTGTTGGTCTTCTTTCTCACAGCCTGTGACAAGAAAAATACCGTCTGCCCCCCACATGAAGGAACGGCTCGCCCTACTCTTCAACTTGCCGAATTGATCGAAACAACCAGCCCTGGCCCATCGTCAGGGTCAGTTCGGGTTGAAATCCAGGGCAAGCCAATGGAAGTTGACAAGATCGTTGATTACCCCTTATGCAACGACAACTGGAGCGGAATAGTTTACGTAAATTGTGATGTTCAGATAGCAGAGGCAGAGCTGGACGCGGAGGCGAATCCGCTCTTCCTGAAGGGCTGCAACTTGAACATCGAGCCAAACACAGTTGTGTACGTCGCCGCTCATAATGATGCGGCTTATTACAAGGGCTGTTCCTGCCACATGGGAGCAGCACCACTGCCATAATACTTTTATACAAGGAGGATGGAAACATGAAACAAAATCAAAAACTCGGTGGGGTTGTCGCCACATTTGCTGGCTTGATGGGAATCATCGGGCATTTCGTCATCTTCTTGAACTGGTATGTGCGTGGCATGCATGCGGAAGCCGCAGAACCAGGATGCGAAATCCTTTTGAAATATATCAATCCTGCTATGGCAGACCTGGGCATCCTCGGCGGGGTGACTTTCCTGGTCAGCGCTTACGGCTTTTTCAACAGAAAAAATTGGGCTTTCCTGCTCTCAGTGATTGCCATCGTACTGTCACTACAAGGCGCTTGGTTCATCAACGTTCCTTTCATGGCTGCCGGTTTGCCACCTGTCTACTTTATTCTCTTCTGGCCGTTCCTGATCATTTATTTCTTGCTTATGATTCCGGTCGGTAAATTAAGTTGGGGTCGGACTATGGTCGGCTTTCTGGCAGGCATGGCCTGGGTCTTCTGCCTGATGAATGGCATCGCCAGCTTGAGCCGTATCATCACCATCGGCGCGCCATTTTTCAGCCTGGTGCAACGCTCTCACTGGATCGCTATGCTTGGTTGGGGCGTGGTCACAGTCTCGATTCTGATGGGCCCAAAAGAATGGACCTGGGTAACTGGATTGACAGCCGGATTTCTGGAAATTGTGGTGGGATTTCCTCTCGCTTTTGTCACCGCCCGTGAATTGGGGCGCTTCTCGCTCTTTTCTCTGGCCCCGATCTGCTGTCTGATCCTGGTTGCGATCCTACTCTGGCCAAATGATTTGTGGACACGGTGGACTGGTGCAGGACAGAAGCAAAAACCTGATGAGGTCCCGCTAAATGGCCAGTATGTAACACAATAGAGCTAACCAAGTGGAGGTGCGTATCCCGGCACGTTATGTGCCGGGATTTTTGTATTGCATTCAATGCATCGCATTATTGTGACAAATATCACAGCGTTGCTTTTCGCGTTGTGCAATAATGCACATAGGTTATTTTTCAATTATCTGATGAAAAAGGAGAATGTATGAACCACCCCAATGTGCTCGACATCATCTTGCTGCTCGCCACAGGTTTGACATCCGTCTACCTGATCTGGCGCTTCTGACAACGCTGGAGTCGGGAAAAGGCAGCCTACATCTGGTACTACATCATGAGTTTTACCGTGCTGTTCGCCAGCGGTGTGCTGCTTATCTTCCTGGGCTATGACATTTTAGGCACTCCATTTGTACTGACCGTGCCAGCCTGATCTCGTTGGGCTTATCTATGGGCATCGCGGAACAGTATTATCCACAGTGGAAGAAAGCGTTCAAATGGTTTGCGAGCATCGGTTTTCTGGCAATCGCGGTTTCCAGTTTTGCAGGTTGGGAACTGGTGCGCAAGATTTCTGTGCTGCTCTTTCACGGCGTAGCCGGGCTGGTCATTTTCCTTGGCCCATTCTTTGCCAACAGACATAAACAGACGAAGAAAGCCGCAAAAGGCTTCGAGTGGGTTGGGATCGGCGGCTTGTTAATTGGCATTGGCGGCATCGCGTTAGCCTTCCTGTCCGTGGGCAAACCCCTGTTGGGCATCTTCAGCGCGGCTCTGGTTTTCAACATCCTTTCCGCTATCCTATTTCTCATGGCGATGTCCTTCGCCTGGGGCTTCGTGAAGGATATCAAGAATCGGCCGTAAATCTGACAGATCTTGAAGATCCGTCAGATTTGTGAACGATTTGACATTAGGCAAAGAATTCTATATCATTTTGTGATATTCTGTACAAAGAACAGACATTTTTTCATAACAACCGATTTCTAGAGGTACCATTAATGCAGGCAATTTCAAAACGACTAAATTACCTCTTCAACTCGACCAAGGGACTGATCCTGGTCGCCATCGCGATGGTCGCTCTCGTGACCGCCACCTGGGGCATGCTCTCGGGACCGATGGCTGAGATGGGTGTGCGCGAGGTGGTCGTCAAGGCTCTGGGCATGGACCTGGTCCAGACCGAGCGTGAAGGCCGCATCATCATCCTGTACCATTCGATTGCCATGGCAATCGTTGCCATCGAAACGTACATGATCACCAGTTTGCTGAAGATGAAATCCTTCTTTAAAACTGCTATCAACGCCCTTATCACGGTTGGTTATCTCGTCACGATGATTTTCGGGCTGGGATTTGCATATTTCGGACACAACTGGGCCTTTCATGGGCTATACATCTTTGGTCTGTCATTGATTTTCTTTGCCGGGGTGATGTTAGTCATTGCGTTATGGCCGTGGAACCCGGAGTATTATGCTACGGACAAAGAATACACCCATACAAAAAAAAGCGTCAGTTTGGAACGTGTGGCTTTCTTTGCTACCGCATTGACCACAGTCATCTCGGCACTGTTCGGTGCTGTTCCCGGGTCGTTCTTCGGTAACGGCTTTGAAGTCTTCCTGGCCGAAAACATCATTCGTTATCCTGAGAAGACCACAATGGAATACTCGATCATCGGGCATCTGCACATCATGCTGGCGCTGATTGCCATTATGATCACGCTCATCATCGGACGATGGCTGAACTTCAAAGGTACCTGGCACAAACTCGCCATGCCGCTCATGATCCTGGGCACCATCGTACTCAACCTGGGTGTGTGGGGCGTGGTCACTCCGCTGGAGCCCATCGCGCATATGATCATCTACGTGGGTGCAACCCCCTCCATGTTGGCAGCACTGTTCCTGCTGATCTGGAGCTGGGCCAAATTCATTCGCGAGGGAACAGCACATATCCAGAAGCCTAATTTTTTGCAAAAACTCGCTGCGCTGGTACATGACCCGCTCAAATTCGGTCCGACCTGGCAAATGCTTTTTATGAACTTCACCACCAGCGGCATCGGCATCTTCATGGCCATCCGCCTGGACGAAATCTTCCGCGTCTGGCCGGCGCGCGAGGAACGCATCGAGCTAACCGGCCACTGGCACGCCCTATCAGCCATCATCGCCACCATCATCCTGATGTACTATGGCGATATGCTCGGTTTGAAAGGCAAAGTCCGGCAACTATACGGGTGGGCGATCATTATTCTCTCAGATATTGCGCTAGCCGCCGTGACAGTATTTGAAATGAAACGACTCTTCATCAGCGAAGCAATCCAACAGCCGCTGGTTAACGGGCTGATGTATGCAATCGATTTTGGTCTGGGTATGTTGCTGGTACTGCTCGCGGTCGTGATGGTCTGGCGTTTGACCGACCTGTTCAAATCCAATGGACGCTGGACGGAGGAAGTGGACCACGAACTCGCACAGGAGGTGAACTCATGAGTGCGTCGCACCACCTCAAAGCCATGTCATTGCGAGGAGTTGCGAAGCAACGACGTGGCAATCTCCCCTTTACCAGGGGATTGCTTCGTCGCTCCTTACAATCGCTCCTCGCAATGACACTGTTCATCCTAGCCTCTTGCACCGCCGTCGATTTGAACGCTCCGATTCCAACCTTCGACACCGGAGTGGACCCCGATTCATGGGTACAGATCCCAGCGGGAGAATTCTACTACGGCCAGCACGAAGAAGTTGAAAGAACCGATGCCTACGAGATCATGGTCACGGATGTAACTGTGGGGCAGTATGCGGACTTCTTGAAGGCCGCGCAAGCAGACGGGTTCGTAAAGATCGTAGGCGAAGAAATCGTCGGCTACTATCCCGGTGATGTTTTCCGCGGCGTCAAACACGAAGAAGAGATCAAAGCCGGGGATTGGCTCTACACCCCTTTGAACGATCCATCTCAACGCATCAAATTCGATGGTTCCACATTCGGTGTTCAATCTGGCTACGAAAACCATCCCATGACGATGGTCTCCTGGTTTGGGGCGCTCGGCTATTGCCAGTACTACGGTTGGCGTCTGCCCACCGAGATAGAATGGGAAAAGGCTGGGCGCGGTTCTGATAACCGTCCCTTTCCCTGGGGAGACGATATCACTCGTGAGAATGCCAACTTCTACGCCAGCCGCGACCCGTTCGAGGACATGAGCAGTTTTGGCTCACGTACTTCCCCGGTTGGTTATTACAACGGCAAGACTTATGGTGATTACCAGACTCTCGACTCGGCTTCGCCTTATGGCCTGTACGATATGGCAGGCAACGTCTGGCAATGGACCAGCGATGTGTATGAGGGCATGCACTACCGTTTTATGCGCGGCGGGTCGAAGGATACTTATGACATGGATTTGCGCATTTGGGTTCGGAATAACGCCACACCAACTTATGTCAGCCCGGGTGTAGGCTTCCGGTGTGTGAGGTAAAATGAAGAGATTGGAGATTAGGGAATAGAGAGTCGTTACTGTTCTCTAGTCTCTAATTATCTACTCTCTCATTTAGGAGTATTAATGAACACCATCGCCGCCAAGTTCCGACTTTACTGGCCGTTAGTCA
>JASFRG010000021.1:0-41850 GCA_050115035.1 Anaerolineales bacterium
AACAGCCGCCGGATCAATTGCCGGGCATTTTCATCTTGGATGGCGTTCAGTTCAATGTCTTCCAGCATGGCTCGAAGTTTACTCGTTCTTCCTTTTTTCTTCTACCCCAAGTTTTTGGGATGATACCTATGAATTTATTCTGATCAAGTCTGCGGAGGATTTTATTGGGAATATAGGTGTAAGTTACCCGACTATGTAATTTTACAATCTATGTATGGAAGGGGTGACTCGCTCCATTCTACTTTATACTTTGCTTCTAGACAGGCTTGGTCGGCTTCCACCAGGCTAATAGCTCTGCGTACCCTTCGATGCAGAACAGGCACAGCAAATACCCCTCTACCATCGCGAACAGGTTCCCTCGTGTGGACATATAATACCCACGGTCACAAATTGCGCTTTCCCACTCATAAAAGAGCACAATCTTTGACCGCCCTAGGTATAAACCCGCAGTTCTTGCAAACGTGCATTTTTGGAAGTGTATCGGTCATGTTGTTCTCCGGGGTGGGATTATACAGGTATCTTCGCTGGAGAAGCCTTACAAGTTTGTCAAACTCTTGGCAGTAAAGCAACTGTAAGGTGGATTCCTTCCGGATGCGTGTATACTCTTGACGCCAGAATTATATTCTCCTTTGCATGCAGATGCGGCTCGGAAATCGCCCTTCGAGCCGCATCTGCAATATCAGCAGGTTACAAACTTGGTACTCGTGTAAAAACAGGTTCCTTTGGATGCAGTTGTTCTGCATCCTGCTCGCAAACACGAGGGACTCGAATTACAAAACTGTAAACGGCGCGGGGGAAGATTTTCTCTCTTTTTCCAGTACAATCCAGGCCAATCTAAAAACATCGGGACCAATACAGGATCAATACAGGCTCAAGCCAGGCTGAATACAGTCCGGTAAGGCTACCTTTGAGCATCCTTGAGCAAGCCTCGAACTACCTGGAGCGTCCCGGAAGAAAGCAGGCAATCAATGGCAAAAGTTACCCTTCCAGCCTGGATCACGGGCATCAAAGGCAGAGTAGGCGACGTGGTCTTCCGTGTCTCCCAGAGTGGAGAGACATACATCACACGCTCCCCTGACATGTCAACGGTCGAGTAGAGCCCAGCGCAGCAGACGCATCGCCAACGCTTCAAAGCGGCTATCGCCTATGCGAAGACTGCCATGGCCGACCCAGAAGCGTTGGCCATCTATGAAAAACAGGCCGCCGCATTGAACCGACGGCCCTTTCAATTAGCCGTTTCCGATTACTTCAAAGGGAACGATTTACTCTCGGGGAAATAAAAGCGCTGCCTTTCTGCTCTAAATCCACTTCCAGGCCAACCAGACTACCATCAAATTCATACCCAGGGAAACCGTGAGCAGCACCTTGTCATAAATGCCCGGGTAGCCTGGGATGCCAACCGCGTTGAACAGAAAGAAAATCACCGCAACCACAATATTGACCCAGCGGTTGGGTTGGTGTGGCAAGAATATGGCGAGCAGCACCATCAAGATGGGGACCAGCATCATAATCCCGGCGATAAGGAACATATTTCCGCTCACAGGCGCGCCCTGCATCTCGCCGGGAGTGAAGTCGCCCGCAAAGATGCGCAGCACATCGCCCAGCAGGTAGACCAGCATGGTGGCAATCCAGATTGCCGATAACTTAATTTGCATTTCGTCCATCAGTATTCTCCTTCTCAATCCATCGTAACGACAACTTTGCCGCGGGAACGCCCCTCGCCGTAATACCGGAGCGCTTCGGACAACTCGCTCAGTGGATAGCTCTTATCGATCACTGGTGTCACCTTCCCCGCTTCGATCAGCTCTTTTACATAGGTCAGGTCTTCTTTATCAGGCTTCATCGCCAGGTTGGTCATTTGCCTGCCCCCGCTCGAGACAAACGGCCCCAGCAGCATGGGTTGGAAAATCTGGGCCATCTCTCCGCCGGTCGCAACGTAATGTCCGCCGGGAGCTAGTGCGCGCTTGTAATCGAAGATCGAGCGATATCCCGCTGTGGCCAGGATCAGGTCGTATTGCTGACCGTTCTGGGTGAAATCCTCCTGGGTGTAATCGATGACGTGGTCTGCGCCGAGCGAGTGTACCATCTCCAGATTCCGCGTGCTGCACACACCGGTCACCTCAGCCTCGAAGGATTTGGCGATCTGCACCGCGAATGTGCCGATCCCGCCGGATGCGCCATAGATCAGGACCTTTTGACCGGACTGGATGGCCCCTTTGTCTTGCAGTCCCTGCAGAGCAACGACTGCCGACTCCGGAACTGATGCCGCCGCTTCGAACGTGATATTGGCTGGCTTCTGAACAAGGGCACTTTCCGGGACCGAAACATATTCCGCATACGCCCCCCAGCCACACTCGGATAAATCCCCGAAGACCTCATCCCCGGGCTTGAACTGCTTGACGTTCGCCCCAACTGCTTCGACCACCCCGGCCACGTCCTTTCCAGGCGTCTTGATTTTTGGTTCTCGCAACCCGAGCGAGAGACGCGCAATGACCGGTTCTCCTTTCACCGCGGCCTGGTCACCGAAAGTGATGGAGGCAGACCGGACTTTGATGAGTACTTCATTCCCCGCATGTGCAGGTTTTCCAATTTCTCTGAGTTCAAGCACGTCAGATGGTTCTCCGTAGGAAGTTTGTATAATCGCTTTCATATCTCCTCCAAATTACTCAGTTTTCTCATCGTGCCCGATGGTGATCACAACATTTCCCTTTTTGTGCAGTTTTTCGACATACCTGTGCGCCTCGGCAACCTGCTCAAGCGGATAGGTTCTGTCAATGACCGGTTTTATCTTTCCGGCTTCGATAAGCTCTGCCAGGAGGGTCAGGCCCTCCGCGCGGTCCACCCGGTCCATTTCAACGCTGAGATAAATTCCATTTGGGGTGAGCGCTTTCCGGCATTTGGATTTCGAAACCCCAGAAATCATCTTCCCAACGGCATCAAAAATGACATCATAGCGTTCGCCGCTTTCCGTGAAATCTTCTACGGTGTAATCGATAAGATCCTCCGCACCCAGAGATTTCACCAGTTCGAAATTCGCGGCGCTGCACACCCCGGTCACTTCTGCGCCCCAATATCTGGCAAGCTGGACTGCGTAGGTACCTGTACTACTCGAAGCACCGTTGATCAGCACTTTCTGTCCTTTCTGAATATTCGCTTTTTTCATGATGTTCAAGGCTGCCAACCCTCCAAAGGAGACGGCAGCAGCTTGCTCGTAGGAAATAGAAGCGGGTTTAATGGCTATCAACCCTTTTTTCGCATCCCCTTCTTCAGGCAGACATTTATACTCGGCGTATGCGCCATAGCCGAAGCCGGTATTTCCAAAAACCTGGTCGCCCGGCCTGAAGCGTTTAACATCTTTTCCAAGGCTTTCAACTTCTCCGGAGAGCTCGAACCCTAAAACGTTGAATTTTCGAGGCCGGAAAAGACCGTTGAAAAGCCGGGCAGCCACCGGGTCCGGTTTGCGCATGCGCCAGTCCGCAGCCGTGACGGTGGTCGCATGAATTTTGATCAGGACCTCATCATCCTTGGGCGTGGGCTTCGCTACATCTTTGAGTTGCAGAACTTCGGGAGGACCGTAGTTTTCAAATACAACTGCTTTCATAAAGTTTCCTCCGGGCTTTTGCTTGTCCTTGTTATATAAATGAAAGTGCTTCGTGAAATATTCGGTATTGTTCTTTCGTAAAGAATGCGCCACTCAGATCTACTGTTCCGATAAGGAAACAATCGCAGATGGTTTGAACCCTTTTATGATCATCCATAGTGCAAATACCATTTCTTGAATAGCCAACGGAGCCATCAGGTTGCCCCATTTGACACCGAGGGACAAAGCCGGATGCTGCGGGTCAAACAGATTTAACACGGGGGCCGCAAAATATAGTATGGCGCCAACGAAACCCCATAAGGCCAGCCAATTTGGGATAAGTTTGGTTTTATAAAACAGCCAATACAACATCAATGCGCCGAGGGTGAAAACCAGCGCCAGGAGATGTTCCGTCCAGTAAACCGCCTGTTTGATGAAATCGCCCATTGCCTGGAATGTGGCTGCATCCGCCGCACCCGCATTTGTGAATCCCTGACTTATGGTGATAAGTGAAAGCCAACAGGTGGCAATCACCATATAGGTAACAGCCTCGAGCACGCCTCGAAAAACGACAGCGCCTAACGCCAAGGGCTCATTGTATTTTCGAAAGATCGGAAACATCATGACCGGGATCATCGCCAGAGGAAAGCCCATCACCAAAATCAGGAGCGCTCCTAATACGATACTGCTTTCATTTGCAACAACTGCTGCCAGGTAATCCGAATCACCAAGAACTGGTCCGGTAACAACTCCACTGGAAATACCCGCAACCGTCCCGACGATGAACAATACCCCAACGATGATTGCGGTAATTCTGTTGTTTTTCATTTTCTTCTCCTTATCTTATACAAAGTATGATGAGATCTTATGTTTACAGAATAGCAGGCAAACGCTCCGGTGTCATACCCCGAAGGTGTTAATCAGAGGGTTAATTGGAAATAAAAAACGGACCTTTTATCGGCCCGTCCGGTTTCGTTCAGGTATGAAGATAAATCAGGGAGATGACAACAAACCCAAAGCTCGCGCCCTGGCAGTCGCTTGCGTTCGGCTATTAACCCCAAGTTTCCCGTAAATGTTGCGAGTATGGGCCTTGACAGTGTTCAATGAGAGATACAGTTGAGAACCGATCTCCTGGTTGGTCAACCCCTCGGCAATGAGTTGGAGTATCTCACGTTCTCGATCGCTGAGTGGCTCAATCAAATCACGTTCATGAGATTGCTTTGATGATGCGTCAATTGTCTCTGGTTCTACAACCGGAAAGGCTTCCAACAGCCTGCGGATATAATCCGGTGAAATTTCCTGAGAAAGCGCTTCGTAGAGCAGACGTGCCATTGGGGGGCCACCATCGACGAAAATACGGAAATAACCCGCCGGTTCGGCCAATGTCAAGGCTCGCTTCAGGGAAGCAAGGGCATGCGGAACTTCGTTTTGAGCCTGAAAAGCAAGTGCTTGCAACGCAAGGATTTCGATACTGCTTCCCAAGCGTCCGCCATCTTCGGCCGCCTTCAAAAGTCGTTCCAGGAAACCTATTGTCTTCCGGATAGTTTCTTCCGTTCCTTCATTCTCATACTGGGTCAGAAGCACTCTGGTCAGTGTGAGATGTTCGAATTCGCGCAGATAATTGAGGTCGTCATCAACGGACAGATTCCGTTCATGTACCCAACGTAAAGCCTCCGTCAAATTCCCCTGTGCGAGCCAGACCCGTGCAAGAAGAGCCTTTAGTGGACGTACATCAGGAATCGGATGCCGATAGTAAAGGCGTTCGGCCCCTACAAGCATTTCGATGATGCCTTCTAAATCTCCTTGCGCTGCCATAACGCGTGCATGAGCCCAAATCCAATGCCGGTACCAGGGCGGAAACGCAGGTCGTTTCCCTAGTTCATCGCTTCTCCGCAGATGTTGGATAGCAGCTTCCATGTCGCCCATCTCGAAGCAAAGCTCACTCAACCCAAAATGCAGAACAGCCGCTTCCTTTAGCTCTGACTCACCCTGCTTTGTCAAGGTCTCCAATAACTGCAAATAAATTCTTTCTGTTTCAAGGAGACGGCCTTGTGAAGTCATTATGTCAGCTAAATAAGAAGTAAAACTGATTATGAAAGGAGTTTTTTCGGCCATGTGCATATTCGCTATAGCATCTGTAACCGCTTTGTGGGCTGTATTCAAATCTCCACCTGCCCAATATGCGAACCCCAGCAAGATATCCGTGAGCCCGCGCTCGAAGTATTCGTCCTCGTGCAATAACTCATTTGCCCATTGAGCATACTTGATGGTAATGGACATATCACCGAGAGCTTGCGCAAGATAAGCTCGGCCGTTCGCGATTGAGATTGATAGTGATCGAAACTCTTCATCGTCAAGCACTACCTTCTCACCAGATGCAGCTTTATGTTGCTCATTCTCACTTATCGTAGTGTTCAACCAGCTTTCGGCATCCCGGAAACAATGTTCAGCGGCTTCCAAATCGCCTGCATCCAAGGATGCCCAACCACAGGAAGTGCTGAGCACAGGTTTGGCGCGGATAAATTCTTCCGGTAACTTCTTCGCCCAGCTCAACCAGGTGACAGAGCGATAACTTGTATTCATTGGCACCCAGGCTAATTCGATCAAATCCGCCGTTCTCTCAAGATCTTCGGATGCAAATGCATGGCGGATCGCATCAGGCCATAATTTTTGCTGTTCGTACCACTCACTTGCAAGCTGATGCAGTTCTGGGACCCGCTCTGAATCAACCTGATCTAACCTTTGCCGTAATAAATCTGCAAATAGTTGGTGATAACGGTACCATTTGCGATCATTGTCAAGGGGGATGATGAACAGGTTAGTGTGCTCTAACATTTCCAAGATCATCCGTCCGTTGCCCTGGCCGGTAATCGCATCGCATAAAGAGCCAGTCAATCTATTGAGGATGGAAGTTTGCAGCAAGAAAGTTTGAATATGCTCAGGCTGTTGAGCCAGAACCTCTTCAATTAAGTAATCCAATATAAAACGATGACTGCCCGTGAACGTTTTTATGAGGTTGGTTGTATCTTTTTGGCCCTGTAATGAAATAGCAGCCAATTGTAGCCCGGCAATCCAACCTTCAGTACGGGTTTCCAGAGCTCTTATGTCGTCTTCTGTTAAGTTCAGGCCCATCACCTGGTTTAGAAATTCGGCGACTTCTGAGTAAGTAAAACGTAAGTCGGCAGCACGTAGTTCAGTCAATTGGCCGCGGGCACGCAAACGAGATAGCGGTAAAAGAGGATCTTCACGCGTGGCGATAACCAGATGTAACTGTGGCGGCAGGTTTTCGAGCAAAAATGACAAGGCATCATGAATTGATTGTGCTTCGATGAGATGATAATCATCCAGAATAAAAATAATTTTTCCAGGGAGTTCAGCAATCTCATTGATCAGCGAAGTCAATATCGTCTCGACTGGCGGTGGCTGGGAGGATTGAAGCAGGTTCAGGGCTTCGTCCCCGATCATGGTTGTCACCCCCTCAGGTTGATACAAAGCGCTGATGAAATAAGTCAGGAAACGGGCATATGTGTTGTCGTTCTCATCCAGTGAGAGCCAGGCAATTCTGTTTTTAGTTTGAGTATCTTTTTTGACATTTCCCCGCAAACTCTCCAGCCATGCAATTACTAATGTAGTCTTTCCAAAGCCAGCCGGAGCAGAGACGAGAGTCAGCTTTCTATGCAGGCCATCATTCAACCGCCCAATCAGGTTCGGACGAGATACAAGTTCTGATCGAACTGGGGGGATAAAAAGTTTGGTCCGAAGAAGTTGTTCCACGTTTTGCCTTTGAGTATGTTACCGTCAAACTAAAACTTACTCCTATACTCGTTAAAAGCTTAATCGTTACCCAAGTTCAATTACCTTCCGTTATCATAAATCCAAAAAATAAGGGAGACAAAAAACGCACTACATCAAAATTCATTATAGCATGGCAAAACTCGGCTAAAAATCTGAAAATCTAAAATTTGGTAGTCTTTCTCCTGAGTGTTAATTCAGAATTTTTTCCACAGAAACACAGACAAGGCGTTCTTGATTTATGCAGGAATGTGTTCAAGCTCGTTTCGCTGATTTTCTTCTACCCAACCTTCCTGCCAACACGAAAGCCCCAATGGCGACTAAGAATGGTCCCCATATGATTCCCACCACCGTTGTATATTTCACGATACGCGGCGCAGACTCAAGGACCGTAGCCAGCAGGAAGCTCATGGCTGCGTTTGAAGCCAAGGCGCCAAAGACCAACCATGGCAACAACGAACTGGTGAAACGCTGATCGGGAAACAAAGCAGCCGGCGCCAAAACCCACAGAACGTACCAGTGTTGGAACCAGAACGAACCAATAACAAGATATAACATACTTACAATTGCCAGAGTACGCCACAGCCTGCGCTCTGCTTCAGCTGGATCGTCAGAGGTATCGCTGCGCCAGCGCTTGGGGCGAAAGTTGAACGTCCATAGAGGGCTGATCAATGCGCCCAGCGCGAACAGCCCGGTTGACAGGGCAGCACTGAATTGACGCGCATGTTGCCTGAGCCAGCCCCAATGATTGTCCAATAATTCGTATAGAATGTGCCAGCCAGAGTTAGCAAAGAACCGGGAACGTTCACCCAACATGCGCGGCAAAGACCCCCAACCGCCGAAGGGCGCATACAAAAGCCAGGATAGAGCCAGTCCGCTGGCCAAGCCCGCCAGACCGATCTTCAGCGCACGCCCCCAGCCCCAACGCCACGCGATCCACAGCGCGCTGGCCGGCAGCCAGATCAAGGCGGTCAACTTGACGTGCGCCGCCACGATCAAGGCCAGCATCGCAGGGAATGGACGCCCACGCTGGAGAAGCCACCAACTGAGCAGGATCAGCACGAGCATAACTGCATCGTTATGGCCTCCTGCTGCGGAAGCAAACAATGTTAGAGGATTGAACAACCAGGCTGCCAACGCCAACGGAGCCAGTGAAGCCTGTCTCTGCCTGACCATGCTGTAGATTAACCAACCCGAAAACCCGGTCAGGACGATTGCCAGCAGACGATACCCTGTAATGTAAACAATCAATAGGCAGCACGATTCCGGGGATTCGGGACACACCGGGGTATCCTCCTCCCACCAGCCGAGCCCATCTGCCACCTGATGAACGCTCCAGGAAACCCCGGCACTGGAGGCCTCCCACACTGGACCGTAGGTATCCACATGTTTCCGCCAGGCTGTATAACGAGAATAGGGCATCGATAAATCGAAATCGTCGGGCACATCCACCAAGGGATTGGCTTGATATTCCGTCATCAGCCGCCCACGGAAGAGATAATCGAAAATGTCATGGGATTCCCCGGCCGGCGACATGAACATCAGTACTGCGGAGCAGGTCAACCAGGTGATGAGTATAAGGCGTATTAACCGTCTAGGCTGCGTTTCACGCTCCCCACCAGAAGGAATCAGCAATCGCAATGCAGCCAAATAGAGCAGGATGAGCCCTAGATAAATCAAAAGATGATAGACAGCGTTCAGCCAGTTGGGCGCGACCATGCTGGCCCAGGTTGTACGCGGATCGTTCAGGCTGGGACCTAACGGATACTGTACCGCCAGCAGGAGGTAAAGAAAAACCGTCGCCAACGCAACAGCACCAAGCTTAAATAATTTTCCAGTTTTAGCAGAGTTTTGCCAAAGAGTCACGGAGTCACAGAGCCTTTTTATTAGTTGTAGTCAATTTTGAGTGTTTTTCTTTCAGCGAATCTCCGTGACCCTGCGTCTTGGTGGCTATTTTTTTCAACTCATACACTCAAGGCGGCGAGACTCCGCCTAAAGCAAGACTACAGACTCCACTTAACCCCGCAATGCTGGCACGGCCAGGGATCGGGCGCTTCGCTCAGAACGGCCAGGCGCAATTCCTGGTATTTCTCACCATTCCAGACATCTCTCAGCGGGCGTTCGAGCACATTCCCGAGGATAATCTGCTCGTAATCCTTGGTGGCGAACGGGGAAAGGCAACAGGGTAATGCAGTCCCATTGACCGTGATGTACATCAATATCCACGGGCGCAGGCAGCCCTGCCAGGGATACGGGCCTTTGGCTGAGACGCTTTCGAACGGCGTTGTAGCCCCGGAAGCATGGAAGGCCAATCCCAATTTGTCGGCCAATTCTTCACACTCTTTGACCAGCTCAGCTTGTTGCCCCTCCAACGCCGCATAGAGCGATTGCTCCGCTTTCATAGTAGTGTCTTCCCCGATCTGCTCCCCACCCCCAAAGTAGACCAGGCGCTGCATATATACTTCAGGGACACCGATCTGGTCCGCCAGGCGCACGAAGTCAGGCAGTTGCGGCAGGTTGTTCTGCATAGCCACCCACCACAGGGAAACCTTGGGACTTTCCTGCCCGCCGTGACGCTTGACGAAGGCCTTGAGATTTTGGATGACCTTGGGCAATTGGTCGACGCCGCGCAGTTTCGCGTACAACTCGGGCGTCACAGCATCCATCGAAACGCGCATTTCATCCAGCCCAGCCTCCGCCAGGGCATCGCCGCGTTCCTGGTCGAGCAGGATGGCATTCGTGTTGAAGAGCACATTGGCATCGCGTTCTTTCAGATGAGAGATGAAACGTGGCAGTTCCTTGTTGAGTAGCGGTTCACCGATGCCATGCAGGACGACTCGATCCAGCTTTGGAAGTTGATCCACAATCTGGCGGAATTTATCCCAACCAAGATGGTGTTTGGGCTCTTGCGGCAAGAAATGATTGTACGTCAGCGGGCAGGACACACATAACGAATTGCAATAATTGGTGACTTCAATATAAACCTGCGTGGGTAAATTTTTGGCCAGGTGGGTACGGGAATGAATGGGTAGTTTGGACATTTCTAAAATGCGTAGCGAAACATAACACGAAAATACCGATAAGCAGATAGGACAGAGCCGCGCAGAGTACCGCCAACTTTTGATTGCCCGGCAAAGCGCGGACGATAGGTGACGAGCACTTCAAGGATGCGTTTTCGAGCGCGCGCCGTTTTGATGATCATCTCTAAAGGCCAGCCGTATGTGTGTTCTTGCATATCCAACGAAAGCAATAGCTTGCGTTTGATGGCACGAAAAGGGCCGAGGTCCGTCACGATCAGGCCATAACGTCGACGCAGCCACCAGGCAAAAAGGTGGTTCCCGAAGCGTTGGTGGGACGGCATGACCTCAGACTTTGAACCCTGAAATCTGCGCGCGCCCAGCACCAGATCGGCCTGGTCCCATGTCATTGGCATTATCAGGTCAACAAGTTCAGCAGGGACAAAACTGCCATCACCGTCCATGAAGACCAACACATCTCCCTCGGCGGCAGCCGCACCAGCGGCACAGGCAAATCCGTAACCGCGCCGGGGTTCTTCAACAACTAGTGCGCCAGCTTCTCGGGCGACCCCTGCGGTGCCATCCGTGGAGCCGTTATCCACCACGATCACTTGATGGAGTTGATCAGCGGGCACTTCAGCCAACAGCTGGCCCAGGCAATCGGCTTCGTTCAAGGCAGGGATGACAAGCGAGGCGCGCAAAGCTCAGGACCTTGGAGTTCGCCAGTTTGTCTGCGACAACCAGCGACGAGTAGCGACCGCGCAACCGTTCACGCTCAAACCTGCGATCTCACTATCGAGCTGGTGCAGCTCTTCGATCGTGTCCACGTCGTACCAGGTCGGCAGCAGGGACACGGTCAGCCCGCTGGCTTCGGCTAACTTCAGCGTGTCAGCCAGAACGCGTGGGGTGCTCATTTGCACTTCTCGCAGTAAATACGGCTGGGGTTGGTTCAAGCCGATCAGGTAGTAACCGCCATCGCGGGTGGGACCCAGAACCACGTCCGCATCGGCGAGGTCGTCAAAGGCCTGCTGGAGGTAAGCAGCCGGCAGCGTGGGGCTATCACTGTTCATGATCACCGCCCGCCGAGAACCACCGAGAAGTGCTTCGGTCAGCAAGTGATCGAGGCGATCTCCTAAGGATGCGCCGTGCTGCGGACTCAATTCCATATCCGGCGCGAGCTGGCGAAAATATCCCTGCGCATCTTCGGGCAGGTAACCGATCACATAGCGCACATCGGAAATCGCACGCATTATGGATAAGGTATCACGCAAGAAGCAGTCGTATAGTTCTGCTGCCTGATCGTGCGTCAGCGGCGGGCAGAGGCGGGTCTTGGTCTGCCCGGGGGCAGGTTTTTTTGCGACAACCAGTAATGTGTCAGGCGTCGTCATAGGCTAGGTCAGGTAGAGTCCGATCTTGGCCAGGCGGTTGCCGTTTTCGGCTGGACCAGCCAGCTTGCGACGTAACCAGGCGTCCACACCAAGGGTGCGCCCGGCTGCCGCTCCCAACATGGCGATCGACAGGGCTACGATCATGCCATAGGTCCACTCCCACTCAAACGGGCGCGGCACATTGGCAAGACCAACATAGAGTTGGAAGGATACTCCTAGCGCGGCCAGCGCTCCCAGACGGGTGAACAATCCAAGAAGCAGTGAAAGAAATGCCCAGAATTCGAACATCCACACCAGCCAGCCGACGAAGCGTATATTCGGGATGAACAGGTTGTCGAGCAGAAAGCCATTGATTTGAGCCAGGGGCATGATATTGACGCTGAGAGCCGGCAATCCCGCCGAACGCATATCCGCGATCAAGACCTGGCGTGGTTCCGAGGCGAAGATGGACTCAATTCCCATCCAGCGGCACAACCCGCTGCTTCCATTGGTGTCGTAGAAGTTTTCCTCGGCTGGGACTGGAAAAGCGAAATCCGAGCCACAGCCAAAACGGGGCGGCAGTTTCCAAAAGAGTTGCGTGAAAAACATATAAGACAGCGCCAAGCGGGCGATCAACATGGTGACTTTGTACAGCCGGGCGTCAAAAGTTGTGGTCTCAGAATCGAACAGGTTGAACATTTCTTTCTCCTTACCTCAATTTTGCTAACATGTTCACAACGCAGTTGCACTGCTTCATGAAGCCATATCTCAAGCCTCGCGTGGCAATACAACTGCCACGCGAACCAGTCAGGTTAATTTCCATTTTCCGCTCTTCTTATACGTTCAGCAAGCAGAACAGCGATGACAGTCATACTGTCCCGGATTTCACTCTCCAACACCATCTCGAGCACCTGTTGAAAAGGGAAGTCGGCCACTTCCATGAACTCCGTTTCGTCGGGGATAGCCTGTACTCTGCTCAATCCGCGGCCTATATACAGATAGGCGGTTTCCTGCATGACAGATTTGCTGGGAAAGTATGTGTTGATGTGTTGGAGTTCTTCCGCATCGTAACCGACCTCTTCTCGTAATTCACGATGCGCCGCTTCCAGAAGAGACTCCCCCTCCTTCACCCCGCCGGTAGGCATCTCCCAGCGGTGGCATTCTCCAAAAACGTAACGGTACTGGCGCACCATGACCACCCGGTCGTTATCTAGGAATGGCAATACACCCACGCAGTCGCCAGCCTCAACTACACCGTAAATCGTGGTCTGTCCATTCGGCATTTCTGCCAGGTCCTCGCGGACAGACGTCCAGGGATTCCGATAAACAGAGCGGGAAGAAAGGGTTTTCCAGGGTTTAACACTCATCGTTACACAACAACGGTCGTACAAACATTCCCTGCCCGCATCAGGTCTTTAGCGGGAGCAGGCTTCCATTCCAGATCGATCGTTTCGCCTCTCACCCACGGACAATACTCGTCGTGCGCATTCAGGTCATGGTTGAGAGCGCGCCGGCTGGCACAACCTCCCTGGCAGGCACAATCCGCTGCGAGGGGCGGATCGAATTGTGCATCAAGAAAGGCGTCTTCTTTCAGCACCTGACCTTTCATCCGGGATAAGTCTTTTATCTTCAAACCATCTCTACCTTTGACAGGCCAATAAACACAAGGGATGATCTGCCCGCGTGGATTGACTCGAATGCTGCGCCGCCCACACGGAGATTGCACATCCGAAAGCCCCATTACCGCCCGGACGACCGGTTCGCTGCAGGCGACCACCTGACCGGCCGAAAACAGGCGCTGATACCCTTCCCAAAATTGATCGTAGCTTAATCGATACGCATCCGTTTTCACGGTTTGATAAGCATTGACACGCAGATTGCAACCGTTCGAACGCGCCAATTCCACCAGCCGGTCCATTTTATTGAAGTTGGTACACATCAAGGTAGCCAGGATGGAAACCTCGATCCCAAGATTCTGACAGCGCTCTATCGCTTCGTGCACCAGCGCCCAATTTCCCGGACCGCGCAAGTGATCCTGCTCGGCTGCGGTCGGGTAGTCTATCGAGACTTCGACGTCGCTGAACATTTTCAGGATGTGTTCCGGCGCAGTGGTCAGGCTGTGACCGTTGGAGGCGACACTGATTTTGACCTCATTTTCGTTCAGGTAGGTAGCAATCTCATTGAATTCCGGGTTCAAAATGTTTTCGCCAGTACCCATCCCCATGGCATCCACCGGGATGGCTTCGCATATTTCTCTGACCTGAGCCAGGCTGAGGTAATTGATAATCTGGGTATCGCGATAACAATGCGCACAGGCTAGATTGCAATCATTGGTCAACCCAATTCCAACTGAAAATCCCAAGTCTCCTCCTATTTCCGTTCTCCGATAACAATGAAATACACGATGCTGGCAAAATAGCATCCTGCTGCCAGGCTAGACTTAAGCTCATTCACCCAGTCATCATACTCATTTGGAGCAATCGCGCCGCCATCGCATGCAACCTGGGCAGCTTTGAATAATGACAGGGTCAGGGAGTCATTTTCGTGGCGGGCAACAGAGACAACTGGAACCGCTTTTACATTGACCAGTTCTGTGGCAGCCATCAACCCCCATAGTTGCCGCCCGCTCCAATTATCCCCGCCATGATGGTCGCAACGCCAATGTATTAAGCGACGGGTCAACTCCCGGTCAGAGTGATCTATTGCCACCGTATCGAAATCCCAATCCATGACCACCACGCGACCACCGGGACATACTACCCTCACCAGTTCATTCAAAACAGCCTGTGGATCTGGAACATGCAAGAGCAGGCGGGCTGCAAAAACTGCGTCGAAGCTGGCATCCTTAAATGGTAGAACTTCAGCCTGGCTTGCATTCCATTGAATGGAAGCAGATAAATTTGCACTGAAAACGTAATCTTGTGCGATTCTGAGAAACTCTGGTGAAATATCCACCCCTGTAATTTTTCCTCCCGGAACAACTAAAGAAGATATCTGACGGCAGAGTACGCCGCTCCCACATCCAACCTCGAGGATGTGTTCACCTGCGATTGGAGCAATTACATCCACAAGCGCCTCGTTTACCGGTATCTGATCGAATGCCTGCGCACGTTCTTCCAAGGCAGTTGTCATTTCTCGGACATCCTGCATGCTGACCTTGGAGGGGTTTGCCCAATTATTCATGTGGCTCATTTGTGGTTCGCACCTTGAATGGGAGTGAGGTCGAAATGGTTCGATTCAGTATATCATGACCATTTTTTCGAACCCCGTCTCTTGCTTGGCGTTAAGGAACATGTAAGAATTTATAGATTTAAGATTTTTTTCGAAAATCCCCATAATTTCTTCATAATATCATCACTTTTCCTTTACATTTATCCAATATAGTTCAATAAGCTGATATATACTCGGATTAATTCGTTCGTACGGGTTTGGGATCTGTTCAAGCTAAGGAAGCATTATGTCCAAAACAATTATGGTCGTGGATAACGAAAAACGGTTGGTATCCTTGGTAGAGAGTTACCTCATCCAGGAAGGCTATCGTGTGGTTACCGCCAACAACGGTGCGGAAGCTCTCCCGATTGCCAGCCGTGAAAAACCCGACCTGATCATCCTCGATATTATGATGCCTGAAATGGACGGTTATGGGTTCATGCGCGAGCACCGCAAGGTATTGGATACTCCTATCATTATGTTGACCGCGCGCGTGGACGACGACGAGCGCGTTATCGGCCTTGAGTTGGGTGCTGACGATTACGTCACGAAACCATTCCGTCCGCGCGAATTGGTGGCGCGTGTCCGGGCAGTGTTGCGCCGGACTGGCCAGAATGAGCCACAAGGCAAAGTGCTACAGGCAGCGGACATCACCCTCGACAGAGACACACGTGAGGTAACGGTAGCAGGCCGCTCGGTCGATCTGACGCCATCGGAATTCGATCTGTTGACCGCGCTGATGTCCAGTCCTGGTCGCGTCTTTTCCCGCCTAGACTTGCTGGACGTCATCCAGGGAGTGCGCTACGAAGGCTACGAGCGCACCATCGATACGCACATCAAAAACCTGCGCGCCAAGATAGAACCCGATCCGCGCTCACCGCGTTATATCGAAACCGTTTACGGTGTTGGATACCGTTTCAAGAGAGAGTAAAACATGCGTTCAATTACGCTCAAAATGATAATCGCCTTTCTCGGGATTGCGCTGGTCAGTATCGTCCTGATCGTGCTTCTGGCGCGTTGGAATACAGGCACGGAATTTTCCCGCTTCGTAGTGGATCGGCGCGGGGCAGACCTGGTCCAAAATCTGGCGGATTATTACAGCACGAATGGCTCATGGGAAGGTGTGGGAGAAATAATCCTATTCGAGACCGTTCCCCAGCCGTCAGAGGGCGTGCCGCAGCGAGAACCTTTTTTTACGCTTGTCGATCAAGATGGATCGGTGATTTATGCGGGACCAGGCTATCATCTCGGCGAACAGGTGCGGCAACGTGAGCTCGATCAAGGTATCTCCATTGAAGTGGATGGGCAAAAGGTCGGTACCCTCGTTATGGGCAGGGTACCCTTCCAACGAAATCCGCGCGAAGAAGAGTTCATCCAACGCACAAATCTGATGCTGATATACAGCGCTGTGGGCGCCTCCCTGGTTGCCCTTTTGCTGGGAATATTTCTTTCCAGAACACTCACACATCCTATCCGCGAACTGACCGAAGCAACGCACGCAGTCGCGGATGGAGAACTTGGTAAGCAGGTATCAGTACGTTCTAAAGATGAGATGGGAGAATTGGCCTCATCTTTCAACAAAATGAGCGCTGATCTGGCGCGCTCTTCTGAAGCCCGCAAGCAAATGACTGCCGATATCGCTCACGAATTGCGAACACCATTGAGCCTGATTCTCGGTCACGCCGAAGCCGTCCATGATGGTGTGCTGCCACCTACCAAAGAGAATTTCGAGATCATTCGCGACGAAGCCGAACGACTGGAAAAATTGGTAGAAGATCTACGCACGCTTTCTCTGGCAGATGCCGGTGAACTCAGTATCACCAGGCAGGAAGTTTCGCCGCAAAAACTGCTGGATGACCTGCATACAACATATCTGCATATTGCCAGCCAAAAAAATGTAAAAATCCAATTGAATGTTGCGTCTGACATTCCAAGGCTGAATATCGATCCTGGTCGTATGACCCAGGTGCTGACCAACATTCTGGATAATGCCTTGAAACACACCCCCGAAGGTGGTCAAGTCAAGTTATCGGCGGGACAAGTGGGTGACGGCGTTGAACTCTCTATTCAAGATAGCGGTCCCGGTATCGAGGGTGAGGATACCAACCGCATTTTCGAACGCTTCTATCGCACAGACACTGCCCGTCATCGGGATGATGGCGGCTCAGGGTTGGGTCTGGCAATCGCCAGGTCCATCGTCGAGATGCATCAGGGACAAATCTGGGCGGAGAGCAAACCGGGGCAGGGCCTGAAAATCATCATTCGTTTCCCTATAGAGTAAACCCGACAAACAAAATCCGGAAGACTCCCAATCTGGTGTTGAAAACTTGTTGATAGATGTTAGCCACAGAGTCACTCCGGCTCGCTTCGCTCTACCGTGGCGGGCGGAGTCACCGAGAGTAAAAATCTCTACGACTTTGCCGTCTCACACCGGCGTGCTCACGGCACGAACGGTGTGTCTCTGTGGAAAAAATTCCGGATCAACACCTGGGAGGGAGACTACCCAAAATCCAATCTGACTAAAACTGACGTATCAGTAATGAATATGTGTAAATTGTTAGAAATAAATGAAAGAACACATTTTTTTTGGAATATAAAGGTAAAATTTGCCGGAATTACTTCTTCATGCATAAATATAAATAAGTGGTTTTTTACCGATCAAGTCACGGAAAAAATTACAGCTATTGGAGTTCAGCTTTTTACGCAGCACCCTGTAGATAAGGAGAACAGATGGAATTTCTCAATCGCCTGATCACCGCAATCACAGAAACACATCCGCTTCATCCTATGATCGTGCACTTCCCCATTGGACTCACGGGGGCAGCCTTGTTTTTCATCCTGCTTGCACTCTGGAGAAACAAGGCCTTCTTCGAGCAGGCAGCCTTTGCCAACATCGCACTGGCAACAGTCAGCACGCTGGCCGCCGGTATCACAGGCATGTACGACAACCAGGTCAACTATGTTGGAGATGCTCCCAACGCCGGACTCAAGATGATTCTGGCTATCGTGTTACTGATCGTCACAACGGTGACGGCCATTGCGCGCTGGAGAAACTCGGATTTGTTCGACAAATCAAAAACGCTATATGTTGGCGCCTACTTCCTCAGTTTTGGGCTGGCCGTTGTATTGGCCTTCCTGGGCGGCGTCATTCTTTACGGATTCTAAAAAACAAGGAGAGAAAATGACCAACAATAAAACCTTGCTTGTCTTGACCCTCACTCTGTTTGCCAGCCTCATTATGGCGAGTTGTGGAACTCAGGCTACTCCTGAAACGGTTCAAAACCCGGACCCGCAGGAGTCCCTCCCCACCACCAATGCGGAGATCACTGAAGCGCCAACGCCAACCGAAGCGCTGCAAGAAGTTGCACCCACTGAGGCCCCGACAGAGGCTCCCGCAGAACCATCGAATGCCTCGGTCAGTTTTGCCAATGATGTATTTCCCATTATCGACAGTCGTTGTGTCAATTGTCACGGCGGCGAACGCATTGAAGAGGGACTGGTGATGCTCAGTTACGATGACCTTCTGGCCGGTTCTGATAATGGTCCCATTCTTGTGCCGGGTGACCCCACAAACAGCCTGCTGGTAGAACTTGTTGCAAACCAAAAGATGCCCAAGCGCGGTCCCAAGCTGACCCCGCCCCAGGTACAGATCATCACCGAATGGGTTGCCGCTGGCGCACCGAATAACTAAACAAATTTGAATTCCAGAAAACAGGTGAGATGCGTTTTCCTCTCACCTGTTTTTATTTTGTATTTCTACAATCAGAAATTATGATAAAATTATATATAATGTATAAATTCACAATCAGTCTTATTGCATGAACACATCCCCTGATTCTCAAAAAGATTTGGAAAACCTGCAGCGCAAATCGTTGAAAGAAGAGATCTTCGACGTGCTGCACGAGCGGATCATTGCCGGGAAAGCCAGCCCCGGCGAATGGCTGCGGCAGGATGATATCGCCACACAACTGGGCGTGAGCATGACCCCTGTCCGCGAGGCGCTGGATCTGCTGGTCTCTGTCGGGCTGGCGGAACGTGTCCCCTATCGTGGGGTGCGTGTCCCGCAGCCAACGGAAGATGAAATCGCCGAGGCCTACGCCATGCGACTGTTGCTGGAAGCGGCCGGGGCGCGCGCAGCGGCTCTTAAACGAGAGCAGGCTCAGGTCGACGAGCTGAAGCGCATCCTGTCCCGGATGAAGGGCCTGCTCTCGTTAGACGACATGTCCACACTGCGGCAGTTGTCCCGTCAATTTCACCAGTCGGTAGTGTCCATCGGCGGGAACAGCACGCTGGACAGGCTGTACGAGATGGTCATGAACGCGTTCCCCGATTGGATGCTGTACGAGTACATGTTCCGCCACGCCGACTTGTTGGAGAACAGCCTGGCCGAGGAATATCATGAACACATGACACTGGTGGAGGCCATCGAAGCCGGGGACGCGAACCTGGCTGAGGGGCAGGCCATCGCGCACATTCGCGGTTTAGGCGAGGATCTGGGAACATTTTTAGGTATCTCGCAAGAAACATTGGAATCCAAGGCGCGCAATTTGAGCGCGTCTTTTTCTCCGGAGGAGTAACCGGAGGGTCATCATTGAAACCAATATAAGGAGAACAGTATGTCGGAAGAATTATTCAAACAAATGGCACAGAGCATCATCGACGGCGAGGAAGAGATCGCCGCTGAGCTGGCCCAAAAAGCGTTGGATGCAGGCATCGAACCATTGGAAGCCATCACTAATGGCTACGTGCCCGGCGTCAATACAGTCGGTGAATCATTCGCCTGCGGCCAGGCTTTCCTGCCTGAACTGGTCATGGCCGGGGAAGCCATGAAAGCCGCCATTGCCGTGCTCGAACCGGCCATGAAAGAAGCCGGAACTGAACGCAAGATGTTGGGCAAGGTCGTACTGGCGACCGTCGAAGGTGATATCCATGAGATCGGCAAGTCACTGGTCGGGACGATGCTGACCTCGTCCGGGTTCGAAGTCCACGATCTGGGCGTGGATGTGCCTGCAGATGAGATCCTGGCCAAGGCCGAAGAAGTGGGCGCGGACATCGTCGGGCTGAGCGCACTCTTGACTACTACGATGGTCAAGCAGAAGGAAGTTATCGATGAGGCGACCAGGCGCGGGATAAAGGTCAAGGTGATGGTGGGCGGCGCGCCCGTCACGCGTGAGTGGGTGCAACGCATCGAAGCGGATGGTTACTCTGAAGACGCTATTGGCGCCGTCAAAGTAGCGATGGAATTGATGAAGGCGAACTAAAACCACAGATGTACACAGATAAACATTGATTGTTGATAAACATAATCAGATGTTAATCAAACCCTAAAGTTCATCTGTGTTTATCTGTGGTGAACCATGGAGTTTATTATGACCAAAAACATCAAATCCATCACCAACCCCAAACTCAAACTCGAGATTTTGACCCCGCAGGAAATAGACAAGATTCACGATGCCACCCTGCACATCATCGAAAACGTTGGCATACGCTTCCCGTCCAAACGTGCGTTGGAAATCTGGGAAGCCAACGGCGCGACGGTCGACCATGAAAGTATGATCGTGCGCGCCAAGCCGGAACTGATCGAAGAAGCCGTCAAGAAAGCGCCACCCGCTTATTCATTGGGTGCGCGCGACCCGGAGCAGGATTGTCCGCTGGACGGCAACCATGTCTTTGCGGGCACGGACGGCTGCGGCGTGGAGATCATCGATATCGAGACCGGCGAGCGCCGTATGTCCAAATTGTCGGATGTGCGCAATATCGCCCGCGTAGCTGATGCAACCGAGGAAGTGGGTTTCCATTGGGTGGCGCTCTCGGCGCAGGACAAACCGGTCGAGACGCGCGGCCTGCACGAGATCAAGGCTATCTGGGAGAACTCCACCAAGCACGTCCAGACCGAATCGATCTACAACGAGACCGAGGCTCGCGCTGCAGTCGAGATGGCTGCGCTGATCGTTGGTGGCAAAGACAAATTACGCGAGCGGCCGGTCTTGTCCGTGATGCAGTGCACCGCGCCTCCGCTCGGTCACGACGGGGGCAGCCTGGATGCGGCGCTGGTGGCCGCCGAATATGAACTACCGACCGGCTTCATGACCATGGCCTCCTGTCTGACAACCGGTCCCGCCACCATGGCCGGCACGCTGGCGGTCGGTAACGCCGAAGTGGTGGCCGGCACCGCACTGCTGCAACTGGCCTATCCCGGAGCGCCGGTCTTTTACGCAGCAGCGCAAACCGCATCCGACCCGCGCACGGGCGTTTATACGGGCGGTGGACCGGAAGACTTCCTGTTTGGCGCGGCCACAAACGTGCTGTCTGATTTCTACGACATCCCGCTCTCGATGGGATCGTTCGCCACAGGCGCGAAAGAGCCTAACTGGCAGGCGGGCATCGAGAACAGCCTGTCCACGCTCATGGCCAGCATCGTCATGTCCGATATGCTGCTGGGACTGGGTTTCCTGCACGGCAGCCGTATCTGGTCCTATGCCGAGATGATGATGGATGCCGAGATTTTCTCGATTATCGAGAAAACCATGCGGGGAATCGTGGTTGACGACGACACCCTGGCAATGGAAGCGATTGCCAACGTTGGCCCCGGCGGGAATTTCTTAGCCCAGAAACATAGCCGTAAGCACATGCGAGATCTGTTCCTCCCCGAATTCATGGACCGCCGTCCGTATAACGAGTGGGAAGCCAAGCAAGATGATGCCCGCGACTGGGCACTGGAAAAGGCCCGCCGCATCCTGGCCGAACACGAACCTGATCCACTCGACCCGAAGGTCTCGGAAGAGATGGAAAAGATCATCGCTTCGCTGGAGAAAAACTAGCCACGAATTCCACGAATTGGCACGAACTAAATTAGTGAAATTCGTGTCAATTCGTGGCTGAGAATCTTATGCAACCAAAAATTGAACTCCTAACTCAAGAATTGATCGACCGCATCCTGGAGGAAGCCTTCCAGTTGATGATGAAGCCCGGCATCAAGGTACAGTACGCCGAAGCACGTGAACTGCTCGGCTCAGCAGGCTGCGAAGTGGACGAAGAAAACCAGGTGGTGCGCATTCCCGAGTCAGTGACGAGAAAAGCCCTGGAAACGGTTCCCAGCCAGTTCATCTTGTATGATCGCGAAGGGAATCCCAAGGTCAATTATGGCGGCGATGCCGTCCATTTTGATCCCGGTTCTTCGGGGGTTCATGTCCTCGATCCCGATACGCTGGAACATAAATCATCCTACACAGTAGACCTGGCACGCATTGTCAAGGTGGCAGAAATGCTGCCGCAGTACGACGCGCAGTCCACGGCAGTGGTGTGCAACGAGGTGCCGAAGGAAATCGGCGATCTGTACCGCCTGTACGTGGTGTTAATGCACTCTCAAAAGCCGATCGTGACGGGCGCATTTACCAACGACACGTTGCATAACATGATCGACATGCTAGCGATCTTCGCTGGCGGACGCGAAGCCCTCGCCGAGAAACCGCAAGCCGTCTTTGACGTGTGCCCCTCCCCACCGCTCATTTGGAGCAAGTTTGGCGCTGGCAACCTGATCGAGCTGGCGCGCGCCGGTGTTCCGGCCGAGATGGTTTCCATGCCATTGGCGGGCGCTGCGGCTCCGGTCACACTGTTCGGCTCGGTTGTGCAGCATGCCGCCGAGTGCCTCAGTGGTATCACTATTCATCAACTTGCTAAGGCTGGCTCCCCCATTGTTTGGGGCGGCGCCCCGGCCATCTTCGACATGCGCAAAGGCGGTACACCGATGGGCGCCATCGAAACCGCCATGATCGATGCCTCGTACGCGCAGGTCGGCAAGTATCTAAACATCCCGACTCACTGCTATCTGGGCGCAACCGAATCCAAAGTGGTAGATGCGCAGGCCGGGATGGAAAGCGGCATGAGCGCGCTGGTCGGTGCGTTGGCAGGCATCAATATGATCTCGGGCGCAGGCATGCTGGACTTTTTGGCCTGTCACAGCCCCGAGAAACTAACGGTGGATGCTGAGGCAATCGGCATGGCCAAGCGTATGCTGGAAGGCGTTCAGGTCCGCACTGAAACACTTGCCACCGCTATGTTCGAAGGCATCAACTTCAAGGGTGACTTTCTCAAGCAACGCGTCACGCGCGAGCTTTTCTCTCAAGAGCAGTATCTCCCCTCTGACGTGATCGACCGCGACTCCATCCGCGGCTGGCAGCAGGCCGGGGGCCTGGACACCTTTGCGCGTGCCAAAGTCCGCACGCAGCAGTTGCTGGACGATTACCAGCGTCCACAGATGGATGCCGATCAAGAGAAAGAGCTGATCGGCATGGTGGAGAGTCTCGCCAGGAATGCCGGGATGGATACATTACCATCGTTGGAGTAACTACCACAGATAAACATAGATGTGTTAATGAACGTTTTAGATGACTTTAGGTGACAGTCAACTTTGCTCCTACACTTCGCTACGGAGTGCTTCGCAAAATTGACTGTCACCTTTTTCATCAGAAGCCATTAAAATATTCGTGTTTATTCGCCTGTCCCGGCGGGCAAGGCCGGGGTGAAATTCTTGTACAAAACAGGAGACAACATGCTCAAACAAGCCCATGCATTAACCGAAGAAATCATCGAATGGCGTCGCGATTTCCATATGCACCCCGAAACCGGATTCGCCGTGCAGCGCACGGCGGGAATTGTCGCAGACGAGTTGGAAAAATTAGGATACCGAGTCAGGCGCGGGGTCGGGAAGACCGGCGTAGTCGCGGACCTGGGCGAAGGCGGTCCATTGGTAGCCATCCGCGCGGACATGGATGCGCTGCCTTTACAGGAGATGAACGAGTACGAGTATAAGTCTCAGGTGAACGGCAAAATGCACGCCTGTGGACATGACTCTCATACAGCCATGGCGCTGGCCGCCGCCACCATTTTCGCAAAAGAAGATTTCCCTGGTACGATCCGTTTCCTGTTCCAACCCGCCGAAGAGGTGGCAGATGATGAAGGCTTCAGCGGCGCACAGCGCATGGTTCAGGACGGTGCAGCGGAAGGCATCGACTTTGTCATTGCCCAGCACATCGACCCGCTTTCGCCGGTCGGAACGGTAGCAATCAGTCCCGGTGCTGTATCCGGCGGGGTGGATTCATGGTTTGGCACCATCTATGGCAAGGGCGGGCACGGCGCACATCCCGATAAAGCCATCGACACCTTTTATCTGACTGCGCATGTCATCCTGGCGCTGAATGCTATCGTCTCGCGGCGGTTGGATCCGTTTGCCCCGGCGGTGGTCAGCATCGGTTCGGTCAACGGCGGCTTCACTGAGAACGTCATTCCCGAAAGTGTTCGTGTTACTGGCACATTGCGTTTCACAAACTCGGAAGTGCACGAACAACTCCACGAAGAAATCCAGCGCGCTTTCGAGATTGCCAGAACCCTGGGCGGCGATTTTGACCTGAAATTCGAGATCGGCGGGCCACCAATGGTCAACGACGAACACGTTTCAGATGTGATCCGAGGCGTAGCCGAAGACCTGCTCGGAAAGGAAAAAGTCCACAAAGCACACAAGACCCTCGGCGCGGAAGACTTCGGCTCCTTTATGGAGAATTGTCCCGGCGCGATGTTCACGCTGGGCGTGCAAAAAGCGGGTCATGAGGATTACCCATTGCATCACCCCAAATTCGACCTGGACGAGCGCGCGCTGCCGCTCGGTTCGGCTGTACTGGTCGAAACCGCGTTGAGATTTCTCAAAAACAACCACTAAAACCGCAATCCCCTCACGAATAGAGAGGAACGCGGTACTAGAAAACGAAACACACTATTTTGTGTTTTAATACACATTATGCCTGACATCATCGTCATCGGAAGTCTGAACGCTGACCTGGTCGTCCGCGCGCCGCGTTTTCCTGAGCCAGGTGAAACCATCAGCGGCGAAGACCTGGCCATCATCCCGGGCGGCAAGGGCGCCAACCAGGCCTTGGCTGCCGCTCGACAGGGAACATCCATTGCCATGCTCGGTCGCGTCGGGAGTGACAGCTTCGGTCCAACTCTTACCAAAAACCTGCAAAAAAATAATGTTGACTCTGTCCACGTTTTAACCGACGAATCTGCGACGGGTACGGCTATTATCGTGGTGGATGCAAACGGGCAGAACAGCATTGTGCTCTCGCCTGGTGCAAACGGCAGGGTGACACCATCAGATGTTGAGGCTGTTTCTTTTCAGGATGTTGATACGCTTCTGCTGCAACTTGAAATCCCTTTAGAGACCGTGGCATATGCGGCCAGCATTGCCCGCCAAAACGGCGTGCGCGTCATTCTCAACCCCGCGCCTGCTCAACCACTCCCCGACTCGCTCCTGGCTGACGTAGATATCCTGGTTCCCAACGAGAGCGAGTTGCAATTGCTGAGCGGACAACCGGTCACGGACTTAGCCTCGGCCAAATCTGCTGCACGGATCCTGCTGGAGAAAAGCGTAAAAACTGTTATTGTCACGTTAGGTGCGAACGGCGCGTTGCTCGTAACTGATGAACAGGTATCGCATGTTCCAACCTTCGATGTAGATGTCGTAGACACCACCGCGGCTGGTGACGCCTTCATTGGCGGTCTGGCCGCTGCGCTGTTAAAAGGCAAGTCACTCGAAGAGGCCGTGCGCTACGGCAATGCATCTGGCGCCCTGGCAGCCACTAAATTCGGCGCGCAACCTTCCTTGCCAACACAGAATGCAGTCGAGCTACTCTTGAGGAGATAAATCGCGAAGAGCCCGAAGCACGCAAAGATTAAAACCTTGGCGTGCTTGGCGGTTCAACAACCATGAACCCAAAACGCATTATCATCGACACTGACCCCGGAATCGACGACTCGCTTGCGATCTTACTCGCGCTGGCTTCGCCGGAAATCCAGCTTGAAGCTTTGACCGTCACCCAAGGCAATGTGACCGTTGAAACAGGCACGCACAATGCCCTGGCTGTGTTGGAATTGTTGAATGCCAGCCACATCCCTGTAGCACAGGGATGTTCCCTACCCATAGTCAATCCGCTATTGGCGTCTGACCATGTCCACGGTGAAAGTGGCCTTGGAAACGCTCATCTGCCCGAACCTACGAAAAAACCTGTCCATCAACACGCCATCGACTACCTGATCGAACGTTTCCTAGCTGAACCGGGGGAGATCAGCCTCTTTGCCATCGGTCCACTGACCAATGTCGCACTCGCTATTCGTAAGGAACCGCGTATTGCAGGTGCTGTTAAGGAAATGGTCATTATGGGTGGAGCCATTCGCGAGGGTGGCAACATCACCCCACAAGCGGAATTCAATATCTACGCCGATCCGCACGCGGCACACGTTGTTTTTCATTCTGGTATCCCGATCACGCTCATCCCGCTAGATGTAACCCAAAAATGTATGTTGTATGCAGCGCAAATCGAAAAGTTGAATCTGAGAGAATCCTCCATCAGCCGTTTCATTGCAGATTCAACCGTTCCATACATCAACTTCACTAAAAGCAAAACCAGCGTTGATGGCTGCGCTTTGCACGACCCGCTCACACTGGCAACCGTCATCGCGCCAGAACTGTTCATCTTTGAAGAGCATTACGTAGATGTGGACATCTCCAGCGGTCCGTCGACAGGGAGCACCTTCGCGGACTTCTATCACACTACCGGAAAACCTGCCAATATGAGGATAGCATTGGATGTGCGCGGTGAAAAGTTTGTGGAATTATTTCTTCAACACATGGAGGTCTTAATCACAGATGAACACTGATAAAGATGGATTGGGTGTGATGAACAAAATATATGTTTATCCATTACTGAAGTTCATCCGTGTTTATCTGTGGTGAACTATTAATGAACCCAAAATGTATCACCATCATCGATACTGACCCCGGCTTCGACGACTTGCTTGCAATTCTGTGCGGAGAACATAGCGCAGCTGCAAAAGATCGGGTCATCCACCCAGAATTTCATCGCTAACGCGACGTGCTTTAATATGGAGTTCCACGATGAGTGCCAGTGCATTCAAGAATGCGTGATCAACGATCCATTCACTCTGGCCTTGACTTTTGTCCGCGATTTATGCGATTATGAGGAACATTATTTTGTTGTGGATATCTCCAGTGACGTCAAAATGGGCAAGAATTTTGCCGGTTTTTATGGAATAACCAGTGACCATGCAAAACATGATGGTAGTGCTGAGTGTACAGCCACGTGGTTTCATCGAACTTTTTTAAAGCAAAGGTTTCTTAATGGAACGCGAATACAAGTATTTTGATCGCATCATGGCGCTCTTCGTCACGGTGTTAGTGGTTAGCAATATCGCCTCATCCGCAAAGATCATCGACCTAGGATTCAGTATCTTCAACATCCCACTGGCTTTCGACGCAGGTACGCTGCTCTTCCCCATTAGTTACATCTTCGGCGACATCCTGACCGAAGTCTATGGTTACAAACGCTCCCGTCGTGTCATCTGGACCGGCTTCGCCGCGCTGGCATTATCCGCGCTGGTATTCTGGGGTGTCCAACATTTGCCTGGCGAAGCTACCTGGCAAGAATACGCAGGGGATGCCGCTTACCGAGCCATCCTAGGTGGCATGAGCAGCGGCGGCATCGTTTTTGCCAGCCTGGTTGCATATTGGCTAGGCGAGTTTTCCAATTCCTTTGTGCTCGCCAAGATGAAAGTGCTTACGAACGGTCGCTGGCTGTGGACGCGCACCATCGGCAGCACGCTGGTTGGCGAACTGGTGGATTCTGCTGTTTTCATCATCATTGCCTCGCTTTTCGGGATCTTCCCATGGAGTCTGTTTGTCACGCTGACCCTCACCAACTATATCTTCAAGACCGTTACCGAGGCCGTATTCACTCCATTCACTTACGCCATCGTTAACTTCTTGAAACGCGTCGAAAACGAAGACTATTACGACCGCGAGACAAATTTCAATCCCTTCACAACTGGATAAAGCCACCGAATGAACCTGTCTGCCCGGCAAACTACCGCCTACTTTTCTGCCTTTTTCATTCTTGGCACGACAATCGCCTCGCTCGGCCCTACGCTACCCTATCTAGCCAGTAACACCGGCGCGAGCGTCGCCAACCTGGGCCTGCTCTTCACGCTGCGCTCCGGTGGATATCTGGTTGGCTCTATAATTGGCGGTCGTCTCTATGACCACCTGCCCGGCCATCGGCTACTCGGTATTGCTATTCTTATTGGCGGGGTCAGCCTTGCGCTTATCCCACAAATCTCATCCTTCGCTGTAATTATCGCCATCATGCTGCTGATTGGCCTGGCTGAAGCCACGCTCGACGTCGGCTCCAACACCCAGCTGGTGTGGGTACATGGCGCGCGCTCCGGCCCATACCTGAACGGTATGTTCCTGTTCGCAGGTATTGGCGGCACGCTCTCCCCACTGCTACTCTCGTCCATTGGCGGCACATGGGGCTATCGCCTCCTGGCGCTCGCCAGCCTGCCGGTCACGCTGTGGGCCTTCTTCACCCCCTCCCCGCCGCGCCAGGCGCACGAAAAAGACCGCCCGGCGAGCACGCTTTCTCCATTCCTATTCGCACTCTTCTGCCTGCTAACCTTTATATTTATCGGCGGTGAAGTCGGCTTCAGCGGCTGGATCTATTCCTATGCTTATGAGTTGGGATTGGGGACAGAACAGACAGCCGGATTGCTGACCTCGTTCTACTGGTTGGGGATTTCCCTCGGACGTATAGCCGCCATCTTCACCAGTTCGCGCTTCAAACCCGGCCGCATCGTGCTTGCCAACCTGACAGGCCTGGTCATCAGCCTGGGCTTGATCCTGCTCAACCCTGCATCCCAAACATTTCTCTGGATCGGCTCCCTGGGCTTCGGCTTTTTCCTGGCCCCCGTTTTCCCGACTACTTTTGCCTATCTAGAACGAAAGACTCCCATCACCGGCACGGCAGCGGGAGTTTTATGGGCTAGCGGTAGTTTCGGCGCGATGCTTTATCCCTGGGTGATGGGAATGCAGATGGCAGACCTTGGTCCGGTCAGCATTATGGTTACGCTGGCGATCAGTTTTGGGGCAGCACTATTATTGTTTGGGTGGGTTTCTAGACAGTAAATTTGCTCACCATAGAGATCACGGAGTCTCTTTATGTTTACAGAGAAGCTCCTTCTGTTCAATATCCAATTCTCTGAGGACTCTGTGACTCAATTGCAAAACAAAAACTCACTCTTCCCGCAACACCCGTACAATCGACAGTCTCGCTGCCCAGCGCGCCGGGAGGTAACTTCCTGCAAGACTCACGATCATAACCAAGGGTATCAGCAAAAGCACTATCCCTAGGTTGAACGACAAACTCACCTGCCCAAATCCATAGACGTTGGAAAGTGCCGTCAACATTCCCCCGGTCAAAGCCAATCCAAGCGGTATACCGATCAACACAGCCAGCAATCCCAGAGCACCTGCAGCGGTATTGATCATCGTCACCACTTGCGCCGGAACCATGCCTATTGTTTTTAAAACACCCACCACACGCAGCTTTTCCTGTGTAGCCAGTAAGGAGGTGATAAAAACATTGATGACTGCGATCCCAATTAGAATCCCTCCCAACATAAACACAGCCAATTGCAAGTAAATCACTGAACTGGGAATAGCCTCGTCCACCAGGATCAAGCTGAGATCGGATTCTTTATTGGGCTCCAGATATTCCCGCAGTTTATCGGTATTTGCGTCCGGAGATAGTTTCAGGTAATAGGTATCGGGAGCAGCATGACGGTCCAGGCTCGAAGCGCTCGACAGTGTCACCATCATGCGCTGGCCGGCATCGGCTGGTTCGGGATAGACACCTACAATCGTCCAGGTTACCTCATGCCGATCTTCGTTTTCCAAAGTCAATGTCAGGTTGTCGCCAAGTTCCAAACCCAGCCAGTCCAACAAACCGCGCCCGACGACAGCCTCGTTTGAATCTGGTTGGAAAAAGCGACCTTCCGCAATATGAAATGGAAACGCCCCCAGATCGCCATCCACTGCCCGAAGTTGAAAAGTTCGACCGTTCAAGGTCTGGACTTGTAGCTGCGTCTCACCATAGAAAGCCCCTACACCCGGGGCCTGGCTCAAAATGCGGCGAGTACGAGCATCGGTGTTTTGCTGACGTGTGACAGTAGCATCATAGACCATGCCCAGCAGCGCCGGGTTTTCGCGATAGGTTTGGAGCGTGTTCGAGAGTGCCAGCCCGAAGACAATACCCATCACGCCCAAAGTCAGGTTCAATCCAGTCAAGAGGGCGCGCAGCGGGCGGACAAAAGCATCGTTGAGCCCCAACACCAACGACATAGGCGCGCCCAACCATTCGGCGAAGCGAGCTCCCCAAAACGATTTTCGAATAGGCGCCTCGGCCCCTACCGCAATGGCTTTGATAATATTAGCTTTTGCACCCCGCCGGGCGGCCAGCGCTGCAGCCAACATGGTCACACCAGGAATGATGAGGAAGACCAGTCCCATTAGTAGCGGGCTGAACGGTGGATGAAAATTCGTTCCAAGCGAAGCTGTAACAGTTTGCAAAGGCAAAGGTGCGAGCGCTAACCCGCATAAAAAGCCAAGTGCTGTGCCAAGAATGCTCAGAATAGCATATTGTCCAATGTAGAGCAGCGAAACTTGCGAACCAGTGAAACCAATCGCCTTAAGCACACCGATTTGGCGAATTTGTGACAACACCGTAGAACTGACCACACTGACCACAATCAAAACCGTCGCAAAGATGGCGAACAGGCTGAAAGCAGTCAGGAACACGAAGGTCAATTGGGCGCGAAAAATAGATGATTCTTTGGCATCATGCCAGTCGGTGTAGCTGGTTATGAAATCCGTGCTGCGCATGGACTCGATTTCAGCCAGCACAGTGTCCACGGCTTCAGGGTTTGTCAGACGCAAACCAAGAGATGTATCCCAGACATCCTTATCCGGAAATAATTTTTGCAGGGTCTCTTCACTGAGAAAGACATATGGGGGTTGGTTGCTGCGGTAGGTGTCATACATTGGGTCATAGGCGATGCCAATAACCGGCAGAGAAATTTCCGTACCGGTTGAATCCGTGATGATGAGATGATCGCCCACGGAGACTTTGTAGTTCTCCACAAGGAAGCGTTCAACCAAAACACCATCGACGTTCGACGATAAGTAATGCCCATCTGTCAACAATAGACGATGTACTGCGGGCCGCTCAAGATGTTCAACTCTTAAACTCACAGCCAGACGTTCGTTGTTGTAGCGAATCTGTGTCACATAGCTATACCGGCGTCCTGTACTGGCGGCGACACCAGACAACGACTCGATACGATGGATGTCTGCTAACCCAACGCGTTCGGGTTTGAAAAGCAACCACAGATGAGCGCTGTTCAGTTCGGAAAAAAGCTTGTCGTAGGGTCCCCCCAGATTCATCAGCGTGGACAAGGCCAAGGTCAACAAAGCCGATGCAATCAGGATGGTGATCGTGATGAGAATGGAAATCGCACGACGTCCAAACAGGTCAGCGACGATTTTTTGCCAGATGGCACCCATGGTCTATTTCCGCAAATCGAGCAGGCGCTGCGCGATGGCCTTTTCATCTCCCCCAGGCATTTGGTCAACCAATAAACCGTCCCGGATAAAAAGCACATACTTTGCCAACGCCGCCGCGGAGGCCGCATGCGTGACCATCAGGATAGTCTGTCCTTGGGCATTGAAATCACGCAAAATTCCCAACACTTCATCGCCGCTGGAGCTATCGAGGTTGCCAGTAGGTTCGTCAGCCAGGAGCAGGGTCGGGTTGTTGATGAAGGCACGCGCGATGGCAACGCGCTGCTGCTGACCACCGGAGAGTTCCCAGGGATGTTTGTCTGCCTGGTTTGCAATACCAAGCCGTTCAAGCAATACTGTGGATCGCTGACGGACATCCTTCTTCTTATGGCGTTGCAACAGAGCGGGTAATTCCACGTTCGCGCGAACACTCAAATTTTCAACCAGATTAAAAAACTGAAATACAAATCCGATCTCGGCTCTGCGAAAAATTGCAAGCTCAGTTTCGGACATGCTATCAATACACTGAGATGCCACTTTAACGGAACCCGTTGTGGGCTTATCCAGACCACCAGCAATGTGTAAGAGTGTGGATTTTCCGCTCCCGGATTCCCCCATGATGGCGACAAAATCGCCCTGTTGGATGTCCAATGAAACACCGCGCAGGGCTTCGAATCGGACGCTGCCCGTCTGGTACGTCTTCTTCAGATCCTGAATCTGTACAAGGGCGGTCATTCCAGTTTGTATTCCGTTCTCCGAAAAGCCAGTTTGAAACCACCAATACGCAGGTAACGTTCGAACTTTGGACCTAACGAGGTCTGCCCCACCACGGTTTCGACGCCGTCCCGTTTGGCTTCCGAAAAAACTTCGACAGCCATGTTAAAAATTGTCCGGGTACCGCGGTATTCTGGCAAAACTCCGCCGCTACCGATAGTAGCAAATTTTCCATGGCGCATCAGTGTCAGAGTCGCTGCGGGAACATCTTTGACAAAGGCCACATAATGTGCAAATCCCGGGACCGCGATGGTGGGCTCAAGCATCTGCGCCAGGAAGGGTGCCCAATCCGAGGGTATATCGTATGCGCGGGTCATGACATCTGCGAAGGTTGCTACCGCTTCCCCATCTTCTACACGCCTGACAGTTATACTCCGGTCAATTTTCGGAACGATCGCTTTCTGCAGATTCTCCATAACCAACCAGGCCTCATCGGTTTCCTGACAGACAAAACCGCGTGTCTCCAGTCGTTGAGGCAGATCATCAGGTTTGCACGCCGGAGAAACCATGATGGAAGCCGGAAGATCCCTGGCTTTGAAGAATTCAACCACTTCGTCGATGAGCGCATCCGTTCGCTCAGAGGTGGTGTGAAATAGATACGCCCGGTTAATGTCGGCAGATGGGAAACTATGACTGCTGAGAATCACAATGTCATCCCGCAGGACAACCTCCACACCGGGGACAGCCTGTGCCAATCCCCGTGCGACGGTGGGGATGATTAATTCCAAATCAGCGATTTGTTGGGGAGTAAGGTTCATAAGCGGATTTCCAGACCAAAATAGAACGAGATATGACACTAAGGTCGCGTTAGTTAAACTGTTGGGCGGGAAAGGTGTCTCAATGGGTATTTAAAGAACAATAGAAAGGCAGCGAACATCAAAACCCCACCGATCAACCCAGTCAGCCGTACGCCCAGAGGCCCATTAACATCTGCCTGACTGCGACCCAATAAGAACAACAAGGACAGCACCACCGCAGCTACCCCGCTGATTACCTGTCCCAGCAGACTCCAGGCAGAGTAGTAAGCGCCCTCGCGACGTTGACCGGTCAGAGTTTCGTCATAATCGGTAATCTCAGCAGCGAAAGCCTGCGGCAACATGGTCACTCCAGACATAGCGATGGCTTGCAAGGCAATCCAGATCAGGCCCTGCGCTAGCAAAGGAAGTGGCAGCCATGGGCCAATCAACATCAAGCCGGGAAGCACGATAGCAGAGGCAAACAAGGAACCGGAGAACACTGCCCATTTTCCATAATGTGCCGACAGCCGGTTGACGAGTGGATAACAAACCAACAAGGGCAGGACAGCTACCATGTAGAAATAGGTTGTGGTGGAAATATCTTGCTGGCAAATTTCGGTCACAATATATGGGATGGATTGCATGAGGAAGGTTGTAGCAGTCCAGAAACAGATACCTGTGGCGGTCAACATCAGAAAGGCACGGTTGGTAATCGTGGTGCGGATGCTGTGCAAGAATCCCATGCGCTGCTCAGCTTCGATTTGTCTACCGGGTTTTTCACGCAGTACAAAAAATGGGAGGTATAAAAACGGCAGGATAATTCCTGCAAAGATCAGAGCCATGGTCACATATCCAAAACGGCTGATGATCAAACCGGCAGTTCCTGTAAAAATTACGCCGATCAATTGGAAGCTTGCGCTCCAGGCGGTCAGGCGCACGCGATGGCGGTCTGTTTCAGCCAATTCAGGCAGAAGCGATCCCAGTGGAATAACAACCAAATTCTGTGCGATATTGAAGAGCACCAGAACAACCCCTAAATAAATCAGATTGGTCATCGACTCGCCTTGTACGGGTGGTATCCACAATAAGAAGAAGGCGATCACTAGTGGCAATGAGGCCGCAAACATAAATGGGATGCGGCGCCCCCATTTGCTGCGCAGGTTATCTGACCAATATCCGATGGGCGGCGTGACAATAGCATTCACAATGCGCGCGATCAAAATCACAATCCCATAAAAAGCTAAAGGCACCAGGGTCACGCCCTGGCCCTCCGGAGGCAAATAAAAATATAACAACCAGCCATCATTCACCGACCAGGCAATGGTTGTACCCAGCATGATCAGGCTAAAGGAAATATCAATTCGAACCGGTGGCAGGCTTTTGGTCAGGGGATGAAGCGTTTGGGTCTGTTCCATTTTTTATACCTGAAATCTATTCTAACTGTTCAATACAAGGGTACAGTTTACACTTTCGCAAATATCATGGAAACGCAATTTTTCATTTTTTTCTTAACAAAAATGCAAGTAATGAAACAGAAATGAAATAATTCGTTCCTGCCCATGTAAAATTGTGAGACTATCCTTTTGTAAAAATTTTGGTACAAAATTGCTTCTTTAATATTTCCATCCGGCAATTTTGATGTGAGAAAAAACGATGCACACAGCAACAATGAACCTGGGAGACCACATATAATGCCAGAACGAATCATTGTCTCAGGAATTTATCGCAGCGGAACTTCCCTTACGGCGGAGTTGATCCATCGCTGGGGCGCATATGTGGGGCAAAAAGATGACATCTTCCAAGATGAGTTCGGGTATCTTGAACACCTGGCGCTTCAAAAGCTCAACGACGATCTGCTGAACAATAATAGCCGCGTGCCGACTCCCGTTGACGAGATGCTTGAAAAGGCCCAAAACGTGACTTTGCAGGAGCGCGCCCTGGAAATCCTGGGTGCTATGGATAGGGAAACAGATCAAAACGGGGGGATTGCCTGGGTGTGGAAAGATCCCAGGCTACCTCTGGTGCTGCCTTTCTGGGCCAATGTTTGGGGAGATGTAATTTATGTCATTCCGGTACGGCATCCGGTCGAGACTATCCTGTCTGCCGCGAGTATGGACGGGATTGACCCCGGAACTGTTCCACTTTCCGCTGGATTCGCCTACTGGCAATTTTCTATGCTCAATGTGGTCGCTTTTACCGAGGAAAACCAGCGCAAATTATTCATCGCCTACGATCAACTGCTCCAGAACCCGAAACGCGAATGTACACGACTTTGCCATTTTCTGGATGAACAATGTAGGACTTCCCTGGAAGATTCTGACCAACGCATAGATCGAATGACGGCTCAAATCTCGGCCAAGCAATATCATTTCCAACACCCCAACGCACTGGCAAAGGTAAAAGTCACCACCAAAGAACAACGCGCTCTGTATAACTTTCTTAGGGTCAAAACGATGTACCCTGACGAACCCTTTATCAAAGATGATTTTGCGCTCTATCCAGGCTGGATGGAGTATATCCAGACAATGGATATGCTGTTTTCTTCTAACGATACTCAGGACAAGAACTAAGCATCATGGAACCCATGGATCGAGAAAATTTTCTAAGTCTACCTGCCGAGGAAGTGGCAAATATTGTTCGCGCCGGCGGCTCCAGGGTTTGCGTCTTCCCCTTCAATGGCACGCGCCGCTGGTTTCTTCTAGAATATGGGCGGGATTTCGATGGTGACGCCGCTCAAAATTATGTGGAGTTAACGACGCAGGGCTACATCAACACCTATAAGCTGGTATTTGATCACGGCATTGACACCATTGTTGCGCCAGTGTTTGGCGGTGAAATTCTGAACCGTGGGGAAGAGTATATGCGTGAGATAGGTTCAGGCATGTCGTTGTTAGCTACACACCCTGCATTTCTGGAATTCTATGAAACCTATGGTATACGTGTTCACTTCTATGGGGACTACCGGAATCAATTGCGCGAAACACCCTATGAGTATATTTGCGAATCCTTTGACGCGATAACACATAAAACCGCAAAAAACAAAAAACGAAGACTTTTCTATGGTGTCTGGGCAGATGCGGCAACTGACACAATTGCTAAGTTAGCGGTAAAACATTTTCAAACAACAGGAAAGATTCCAACTCGCCCTGAATTAATTGAACAATACTACGGCGAGTATATCGAGAAAGCAGATATTTTCATCGGCTTCGAGAAATTTAACGTTTTTGACTATCCTATGCTTGAGTGGGGGGAAGAGAGTTTATATTACACGGTTGCACCATCTTTGTATATGAATAGTCATCAAATAAAAAATATTCTATACGACTTTATTTTCCTGCGTCCCGTCCAGGATCCCGATTATTTCACCATGCCCAAAGAAGATTTTGAAGCCATGAGGAAATTTTACGATGAAAATCGCGAAGTTACTTTCGGCGTCGGTGAAATGAGGGGGGGAATCTGGTATCCGAGTTCAGAAATTGAAGGCGAGAAATGACAAATCAAATAAAGATAGCTCCGTCAAAATTAAACGAAAATCCGGCTTTGACTAATCTACTTAATAGAATTGGGCAAAGTGATATGCTCACAACGGCCTATGATACAGCATGGTTAGCTCGATTAAGTGAATTTGATAGCGAGCTAGGTTTGCCGGCTTTAGAGTGGTTGAGCAGTAACCAGCTCCCAGATGGTTCGTGGGGGGCAGCGGAGTCTTATTACTATCCGGATCGGGTCATATCCACATTAAGTGCAATGATCGCACTCACCTACCGAGGTAGAAGACAGAGCGATAAAAGACAAATCGAGAAGGGTCTTGAAGCTCTCGAAAAAATGACTGAGAACGCAACGAGCGGATTGGCTTCTGCTCTAAAGGGGCCAACTGTTGGTTTTGAAATGATTGTTCCGACTTTAGTTGAACAAGCAGAATCCTTAGGGATTATTAAACAACAGAAAGAGAGAATCCTAGGAAGGATATCAAAACAACGAGCAAAAAAACTTTCCTTGATAAAGGGGAAAATGATTAACCGGGATATGACAGTAGCCTTTTCCGCCGAAATGGCAGGAACGGATGGCCAGCATCTATTGGATATAGAGAATCTTCAAGAAAAAAATGGTTCCGTCGGTTGTAGTCCATCTGCAACGGCTTATTTTGCGTTGCAAGTTAAGAAAGAAGATCAGCAAGCAATGGAGTATTTATATCGGAGTCGCGGAAACAATGGAGGTGTACCAAACGTCGCTCCATTTGATGTTTTTGAGGTTGCATGGACATTATGGAATTTGAGCATAATTCCAGGATATGAAAATCTAGAACAACAGGCAAAACAGCATGTCGACTTTCTTTCTCAAGCATGGGAAAATAACAGAGGAGCGGGCTTTTCATCTGAATATTCTGTAAATGATAGCGATGAAACATCAATTGTATATGATACATTGTCACGGTATGGGGTTGAGAAAAATGTTGGTTTCATTTTAAGCTTTGAAGAGAAAGATCATTTCAGATGTTTTGATCTGGAAAATGACCCATCCATTAGTGCAAATGTTCATGTTTTGGGTGCATTACGGCAAGCAGGATTTAAGAAAGAAAATTCCTCGGTCCGCAAAATTCTTCATTTCCTTCAAAACAGCAAACTATTTGACACTTATTGGGATGATAAGTGGCATATTTCTCCTTACTATACAACAACTCATGCAATAATGGTTTGCTCTGGATATGAAAACGAACTCGTTGCACCTGCAGTCGACTGGTTGATAAATACGCAAAAGTCCGACGGATCGTGGGGCATTTTCGAATCCACTCCGGAGGAAACGGCTTATACAATTCAAGCTCTTTGGTTATGGGATCAAAATGTTAAAAATATCCCAAAGGAAATTCTCTATAGAGGAAAGATATGGCTTGAAGAACATCAACATGAATATCCGCCCTTATGGATAGGAAAATGTCTGTATAGCCCCAGATTAGTTATTGATTCTGCAATTCAATGTGCATTATCTCTGGAAATATAAAACATGAACGCTATCAATAGTTTAATTAATATCCCTACCACTGATCCTGACGATTCGCGCAGAAGAAGTTTATTAAACATTTTGCTATTGGGCTTTACTACACTACTACTACTAGCTGTTATCTCAGTAGGTTTAATAATCGTTTCAGGAAGGTCTCAAAGCCCTGAAGGAATAAGACAATTATTTTACGCAAGCGCGATTCTTTTTGTGGGTATTATTATTATTTATTTCCTAAATCGATATTGGTCAGGAAAAATTGCCGCTTATATTTTTTTAATATTGATCACTCTTGTATTTGCAGCTAGCGATAGTCTTGCAGAAGTATCAACTGGACGAAGTTTATTTATTTTTACGATTCCAATCATCATGGCAAGTGTATTACTTGCCCCTGCATCTAGTTTTATTTTTGGTGGCCTCAGTAGTTTGATAATTTCTATCATTGCAATCTCTATTAATCGCACCCCAAATATTCCTGCCATTGGCGGTTATTTTGTAGTAGCAATAGTTTCCTGGCTCTCCTCCCGCTCTCTCGAACAAGCTCTCCGTGAACTCCGTGACATCAACACCAACCTCGACCAGATCGTAAAAGAACGTACGCATGCGTTAGCCGAAGCCCTCACGCGCGAACGCATCGAGGCCGGGCGCAGTCAGGCTATCCTGGAAAGTATCGCAGACGGAGTGATTGTGTTTGATACGCAAGGAAGCGCTATCCAGGCCAATCCGGCGTTATCGAATCTAATCAGTGTACCGCTAAACGATATACTCGATGCGACAGTCAATGATTTGATTGATACCAGCCCGATGGATGCAAAGAACAAAGGAACGCTGGCTGGATTATTGACCAAACCCAGCAGGCAACATACAAGCTACCGCGTTGAATGGGGACAAAAAACGCTGTCTATCAGTTCGAGTCAAGTGCTCGACCGCGACAGCAGTGAAGTCGGGACAGTCGCAGTCTTCCGTGATTTCACTAAAGAAGCTGAGTTAGAAAAAATGAAGAGCGCCTTCGTAGCGATGGTTTCCCATGAATTGCGCACCCCACTCAGCGCTATCCTTGGATATGCGGAAATCTTTATGGAACAAATTTACGGTACCTTAAATGATAAGCAAATGAAAATGACCGCCCGCATTGTGTCCAATACACGCAGATTGTTGAGTCTGATCAATGATCTGCTCGACCAGGCGCAAATGGAGGCTGGTAAACTGAAGATCAAGTATGAAACCATCAAACCCTCAGATTTGCTCGAGAATCTCCACGGTGTGATGGACAAGCTTACCGCCGACAAAGGTCTTTCTCTAACAACTGAACTGGATGAAAATATGCCGGAAACATTGACCGGAGACAGCGCTCGCTTACAGCAAATCCTGGTCAACCTGGTTAACAATGCTGTCAAATTTACGGAAATGGGCTCAATCCACGTTCAACTAGCCAGATCGGATGATCGTTACTGGGGCATTTCTGTTACCGACACCGGGAAAGGCATCCCAAAGGATGAAGTGGAACATATTTTTGACGCGTTCCGTCAAGTCGAAGGGACGACCACCCGCGTTCATGGCGGCTTTGGGCTGGGACTGTCAATCGTCAACCAACTGGTAAACTTAATGGGCGGGAATATTTCTGTTGACAGCGAACTTGGAAAGGGAAGTACTTTTTCGATTATGCTACCCCTTGAAACACAGAGTAATTTATAACGAGGAGAATTTATGAGCGCATTAGCTTTCATCATTGAAGATGATCAGGATTTGAGCACAATTTTTGCCGATGCGTTGGAATCTGTTGGCTATCAAGTTGAACAGATCAAGGATGGCTTGAAGGCTCGAGAGCGATTGAGTGAAGATGTTCCGTTCTTGATCTTGCTGGACATGCATCTGCCACATATTTCAGGTGCAGACTTACTTACAGAAATCAAAGCGGATGAACGGTTTGAAAACACCACTGTCATTCTAACAACCGCTGATGCCAGGATGGCCGAAGCTTATGAGCCGATGGCAGACTTTGTAATGGTCAAGCCAATTTCCTTTGTACAACTTCGAGATTTGACATCCCGTTTGAAACCGAAATAGGAAAAAAAACTGATAACGAAAAATGCGACCTTTTTCAGGTCGCATTTTTCGTTATCAATAAATTCCTAATCCCAGAATGTACGGCATTGAACTTCCTCTCCCAAGGGCGTTGTTACCATGTAATTCCAATCGCCAATTTCTGATTGATAGCTTTCCAAATCAGGTTCGAGCAATTTTAATTTCTGCATCGCATTGATGCGCGAGAGATGGAAAGACTGCCAGGGGACCGAATCCCTGTTTTGGAGTTGATTGGCGGCGTAACATGCCAGGGCTGCGCCTACTCCATCTTTGACGGGAGCAGGCAGAGACTGAGTCTGATACGCAACGGCCAGCGCAGGGATAGCATCCGTGGAGAGGTTCGTCAAGTAGGAAGCGTCAAATTCTTCGCCTCGAATCGCCCGGTCCACATTTTGTCGAACGATAAAGCCATCTACGTTCATAATCCCAAGACTCAGCACAAAGCCAATTGCAGCAACCATAGCTGCCAACGCGAAGGCCCGCTCGCGGCGTAAAATTTCCAGTACGACCACCGCTACCAGCAACAAGGCCAGCCAAAATATAAAGACGTGTGTGTATGTGCGTAAGCGGGAAAAACCATAAGCCGCCTCATAAAGCACCAGGCGCTGAAAGGCTGAGACCAGCATCACCAGCACGAGCGTGACAATACTGATCTCCAGGCCCGAAAAAACGCGGCGTTGCGTATTTGTCTCACGGCGGGTAACACCACTAGCACTCAAGATTAGCAACAGGCTAAAGAAGGCCACTGTCACCAGTTCACCGAAGCCGCGGCGCGCGTATTCTGAATAAGTGTAGCCATCGATCTGGATGTTGGCTTCTCCGCCGAAAAAATATTGGAACTGGATGAACACAAAGGCTGCAAACAGGGCGACAACACTGCCCAGCACAATTGCGGACTCAGTAAAGCCCAGGAAAGCCGGAATGACCGATTTTTCCTCTCCAACTAATTTCTCATCCTTACTCTGCGTCGCAGCATGCAAATATACGCCCGCAATGGCATACGCAAAAACCAGAATATACACCAGGCGGAAGATATACTCAGGCAGATTTTCCAGGTTAAATAATTCGATGAACGCTTCCAAACGCTGACCGAAGACCACATCGGCAGATGACAGCAATGCAGCAAAGATGGCGACAATTGGAAGCGCGATCAGGATACCGCGTACCACTGGCCAGATCTGGGACGCGCCTCTTTTCTGGACTTCATCCTGCTCCCCATTAGAAGCAGTTTCCCGCTTCATCTCAGATGAAAACCCTAACGGACGAGCGATCATGCTCCCAAATAATCGCAGAAAACCAAACAAATGGTCAAGCAAATTGTATGCAGGCCAGCGTCCCCCCAGATAGGTTATTGCGAAAAGCCCCATCAGAAACAGCGTCAACGCGACCGCGAGGACAACCGTCATCGGCTCCTGGCGTATAAAGGGAATGACTGCAAACACAGCGATCAGCGGCAGCAGCAATTGGGTGTTCCGTGCTGGACGGTGACCATCCGAACGCAAGGTCAAGATTCCAGCCACCAGACATAAAGTCACGTAAATAGCAAAATTTATACCGGGCGCCTTCTCCCAGAAGAGGAAATCAAAGGCCCAGCCGAGAGCGATCACCGTCCATATGAAGCGAGTTGGATTAGTTTTCATACCTGCCTCCTAATTATTTTGCAAATCATAGCGAAATAACCCTTGCGAAGACTGTCAAAAGGTATCAATTTGCCAGCAGGAGGTAGAGTGTACGTCATATCCACAATAAGAATTATTACAATTCCCTTAGAAGTCAATTCGTACTATTGACATCCAAATTGATTTATGCCATACTTCCATTACTGCTG
>JASFRG010000022.1:0-41229 GCA_050115035.1 Anaerolineales bacterium
CTGCGACGGTCAGGTGCTGGTTACGCACGACCTGCTGGGATTGTTCGATCGCTTTACACCCAAATTCGTTAAGCAATATGCAGACTTCCACACGGCCATGCAAAACGCCTTTGCCGGTTATCTTGAAGACGTTAATGCAAAAACCTTCCCTGAGGAAGAGCACAGCGTCGATATGGCGGAGGAAGAATGGCAAGCCCTGCTGAAAGACATCTAAAACAGTCGATCCTCATCGTCGGTTCGGGGGCGCTGGCCACGCTGTTTGCAGCGCGATTGAGCGCGAGTGGGCACCCGATCACGATGCTGGGTACTTGGGGAGATGGCTTGCAGGCGTTAAATGAGAACGGCGCGCGTCTGGTAGATGCAGACGGCGCGGAACAAGCTTACCCCGTAGATACCACAAATAATCCGGAAGATTGCAAGGGAGCGCGTTACGCGCTGGTGCTAGTCAAGTCCTGGCAAACGGAACGCGTCGCCACACAACTGGCGGACTGTCTCGCCGAAGACGGCCTGGCGCTGACTCTGCAAAACGGGGTGGGCAACCGCGAGCTTCTGGCCGAAGCCCTGGGCACCTCGCGCGTCGCTTTGGGCGTGACCACCACTGGAGCGACGCTGCTCGGTCCCGGGCTGGCGAGGGCTGGCGGCGAGGGTGTCATCTCAATGGAGGCGCATCCCCGCCTGGGGTCGCTGGAGGCCGCTATAACCGAAGCAGGCTTCAACGTCCAGGTTGTGAACGATGCAGATGCCCTGGTATGGGGAAAACTGGTCATCAACGCAGCCATCAACCCGCTGACGGCGCTGCTGCGTGTTCCTAATGGCGAGTTGTTGCAACGCCCGGCGGCCCACAAGATGATGGTCGTGCTGGCGCGAGAAGCAGCGGCAGTCGCTACTGCACAGGGCATCCATTTGCCATTCAAGGATGCCGTGCGGGCAGCGGAAGATGTCGCCCGGAAGACTGCCGCCAATCATTCTTCCATGTTCCAGGACATTCGCCGTGGTGCCCCGACAGAGATCGACGCCATTTGTGGGGCCATCACAGAAACGGGTGAAAAGCTGGGGGTGTCTACACCCGTCAACCGGGTTTGCTGGCATCTGACACGTGCCAGCCTGCCAACACCGCAACGAGTTTAATAAATTATTTAACCGCCTGACTACTTCTAGAAAAATAACCCGAAAATAAGGGTGGGGCTCGCCCCACCCTTATTTCGGTATCCTTTTGTAAGCTACGAGGTTTTAGACGCGGAAATTAGGATAAATGGTAAGATTAAGGAAACTTCCCCTCACGGAGGCGCCATGTACGGCTCTACCCGCAAGTGGCTTCTGCTACTTTTGTTTGTGCTATTTATCGTCCCCTTCCCTGCCGCTGCGCAGGATGAGATTACCCTGGAAACCTTCACCGTACAGCTATGGCCGGAATTTGATCAACCGGCCATGTTGGTTATTTATGACTTTACATTGCCGGAGAACACTTCCTTACCGGTAGATATAACCCTGCGTATTCCAGAAGAGGCGACTCTGATCGCAGTGGCATATGCACCCAGCGGCGGTAATTTACTGAATCTCCCCCATCAGGATCCCTTTGAAGAAGATGGATGGCAAGTAGTTACCATGACAGCTGATACATCGGCTATCTATCATATCGAGTATTATGCACCGCTTGAGCGTGCTGATTCACAACGCAACTACCTTTATCTCTGGCCGGGGGATTACACAGTAAAGACGTTCAATGTAAGCGTCAGGCCGCCTGTGGACACAACTCAAATAACAACCAATCCGCAGATGAGGAGCGCTACAATGGAGGGCGGTGTGCCATCCCTGTTGGAGTGGGGAACAAGTGACCTGGAAGCAGGCGATGAACTACCCATCCAAATTACTTACACAAAAACTTCCGACCGTCTGGGGGTTTCGGACCAACCCCTCGAAACCGGAGAGGTCGATGAAAATACCCAGGGACGCGTTTCGCTGACCAATTATCTGCCCTATATCCTGGGCGTGTTGGGTGCCCTGTTGATCCTGGTGGGTGGACTATATTTCTGGCAAAGCAGCAAAGGTAAACCAGGACCTCGCAGGCGGCACCGCTCGCGTAATGAGGAAGCCGTTGGTGGAGATGTATATTGCCACCAGTGTGGGAAACGGGCACAAAGCGGCGACCGTTTCTGTCGCACCTGCGGTACGCGCTTGCGAAAAGAGGCATAACATCCTTCAATAGCCCTCTTCGGGTGGGAGCCGATGCATTTTCACTACATCATCGTCATTTACTTTTTCTACGGCCTGGCCTTCTTCAGTATGGGATTGTTGGTCATACTCGAAGGCAACCGCGCATCGGATTTGCGTTTGCGCAAAGCGTTGCGTCCGCTGGCCGGGTTTGGGATCGTACATGGCGTGCATGAATGGGTGGATATGTTCGAGCAAATGGAAAGGTTGATGGGACACGATCAACCTATCATTCCCGAGTATGTCAGTCTGGCTCTTCTGGCCATCTCTTTCGTTTCCCTGATCGCTTTCGGCACGTATCTACTGGCCTATACTGAAACCGCCCAACGGATAATCACTTTGGTGCCCATTGGGCTGGAGGCCATCTGGGTTTTTGGGCTGGCTTCCTTCCGGGGGAGATATCCGACCGAAGAGATCTGGGGCGTGGCAGATGTGTGGACGCGCTACGTTCTGGCCATGCCAGGCGGTTTGCTGGCAGCTATCGGGCTGGTCGCACAGCAACGCGCCTTCCGGCGTTCGGGGCTCATTCGCTTTGGACAGGATGCACTCTGGGCCGCGGTGGCATTTGCTTGGTATGGGGTCGTCGGGCAATTCTTCGGTCAGGCAACAGCATTGCCACCTTCTAATGTCATCAACCAGGACCTGTTCATGGAAGTTTTTGGCTTCCCCGTTCAGCTATTTAGGGCTGCGATGGCAGTAGCCGCTGCGTACTTCGTGATCCGCTTCCTACGTGCCTTCCAGGTCGAGACCGAACAGAAAATCAGCGAGTTGCAGACCGCTCGTCTTGAAGAAGCGCAAAAACGCGAATCGCTCAAGGGAGAGCTCTTTCGGCGAATCGTCGATGCGCAGGAAGCCGAACGCCAACGCATCGCGCGTGATCTTCACGATGAAACCGGACAGGCACTGACAGCCATCGGCATGGGCTTGCGTGGCTTGTCCACTGCACTGACGAACAACCGGGACCGTGACCAGACCGTTAAAACCTTGCGGAATCTAGAAAATTTGTCAGCCGACTCTCTGCGCGAACTGCAACGCATCATCGCTGATCTACGACCTTCACATCTGGACGACCTGGGGTTACCCGCCGCCTTACGCTGGTACGCGGGCAAGGTGCAGGAACGCACCGATCTAAAAGTAATGGTAGAAATTGAGGGCGATGAACTCATGATCGCTTCCACGTTGAAAATCGCAATTTTCCGCATCATACAAGAAGCCTTGAACAATATCACCAAACATGCACAGGCAAAAGTTGTTTTCATACATCTAAAATATAAACCGAATCGTGTGATTGTGAGCGTCCGCGATGATGGGGTTGGGTTTGATCTCGATCAGGTACGCATGAGGCGCACGCGCAGGCCTTCCCTTGGGCTGGCAGGCATGCGCGAGAGAGCCGCGTTGCTGGGAGGTGAGGTCAATATCCAGTCCAGCCCTGGCCAGGGCACATTGGTAGAAGCCATCCTGCCGCTCCAATCCACAGAAAGCGAGGTATAGGATGAAGACTCGCCTGCTTCTGGTAGATGACCACGCAGTTGTCCGCTCTGGACTTCGGATGCTACTTGGTAACGAGGATGACGTTGAGATCATCGGTGAAGCCGGAACCGCTGCGGAGGCACTCGCGTCTGCCGCGGACCTCAAGCCTGATGTTATCCTCATGGACATTGGCCTGCCCGACAAATCCGGCATCGAGGCCACCCGCGACATCAAGGCACAATTCCCAAAGGTAGCTATCGTCGCTCTTACCATTCACGAAGACGAAGAATATTTTTTCAAAATGCTGGAAGCCGGCGCATCCGGCTACGTTCCCAAACGCGCTGCGCCGGAAGAATTGCTAAGGGCAATCCGCGCCGCTGCACATGGAGAAGTCTATCTCTACCCGAGCATGGCAAAGCTACTTGTACGCGACTATCTCGTCAGCGAGCCAGTTGATAAGGAACAATCGGCAGGCAGGGACCTGACTGACCGCGAACATGAAGTATTGACCCATCTGGCAGAAGGTGAAAGCAACGATGAAATCGCTAAGGCACTGGTGATCAGCCCAAAGACGGTCGCACGACATCGTGAAAATATCATGCACAAACTTAATTTACACTCACGGTCAGAACTGGTACGTTACGCCATTCGGAAGGGCATTATCAAAGCCTAGCCGATCCCTTTTGCTACAGAAAGATGGACTTTCATAACGACAAAGTCCATCTTTTTTGATTCATGGGGTGATCACCCCATGAATCGCATTCGTCCATGGGGGATACACCACAGAATATCCCATTAAAAAACATTAAAAAATGCTTAAAAAGATGGGTAGCCTACCGAATTTACTTCCCATGCTCTCTACCGCTAAACTAAGAGCGAAGGTTCTCATTCTAAGAAAGGAGAATGCAATGATCGCCACTGAATATGTTCTGTTTCTAACTATCCTGCGTTTGGTCATCCCTTTTGGGTTGATTCTGTTGTTGGGAGAGTTAATTAGACGGCGTGATGCAAATAACCGGCTCAAAGTGTGAGGAAACCATGGATAACATCACGGCCATATATGCTGTACTCACAGGGATCGTGATCAGGCTGGCCATCCCGATCGGCATCACAGCAATCGCAATCCTTTTCCTGCGACGTCTGGACACCCGCTGGCAAGCAGAAGCTGAAGAACAGCTTCTGCAACCAGTGGTTGAAAAGCCAAGATGCTGGGAAATCAACAATTGCACCGCTGAGATGCGAGCTTCCTGTGCTGGTTACAAATCTGAACAGCCCTGTTGGCAAGCCTTCCGAAAGGAAAATGGCTACCTGCAAGAACGCTGTCTGGGGTGCGACGTCTTCAAAGAAGCGCCGGTACCCGTCAATATCTGATATTAACGAGGAGATGTAACAATGTTTTCACGTATCGAACGACTGCTTATAGCTTTGTTATTTGCCTTGCTGGCAGGCGGTGTCACCTTGATGGTAGCACAAGCACAGAACAACAATAGTCCAGAGGCGCAAGAGAATAACCTCAATTGTGCAGCCTGCCACACTGAATTCCAAACCACATGGATGAGCGGACCTCATGGTACCGCTGTTTCCGACCCTGTATTTCAAGAAGAATGGGTTTCTCAGGGTAGTCCCGGCGCTTGTCTCGTTTGCCACGTTACCGGCTATGATCCAGCGACAGCTACCTGGGAAGCCGATGGTGTAACCTGCAAAGCCTGCCATAACCCGGTGCCCGCAGACCACCCCAAGAGCCCCATGCCGGTAGATCATTCTACCGATCTGTGCGGACGCTGCCACAGTGATACGCGCTTCGGCTGGCAGGAGTGGCAAATCAGCACGCACTACCAGCGCGGTATGGACTGCACCGTATGCCATGATCCGCACAGTGCGGCACTCAAACAGGTATCAACCGCTCAGGGAGAAGAGCCTACATACGAGGATGCTTCAGAGCTGTGTATCACCTGCCACAATGAGTATAGTATGGACTTCCCATATTCGAACCACCATCAAAAAGGCGTTTCCTGTGTGGATTGCCATGTCAACCACCTGGAAAATGATGAGCGTGCTGCACACAGTGTGCCAGATCACTCTTTCAACGCCAGCCTGAAATCGTGCAACACCTGCCATAAAGATCAAATGCACCAACCCGGTGAAGCCGTGCAAACGGAAACATCCGCGCCAGATTCGGAAACTGCTTTAGAAGACCCCGAAGTGGAACTCGCTTCCGTAACACCTGAACCTGGTCCGGTCAGCCCGGTTGGTTTCGCAGGATTGGCAGCCTTGATCGGTCTGGCAGCGGGCATGGTCCTGGCTCCATGGCTGGAACGTTTCTATCATCGCGCTGTCAAACAGAGCAGTGATGAGGAGAACGATAATGAAGGATAACAATATGAATCGACGTGATTTCCTGAAAATCGCTGCTGTTGGCGCTGCAACTGTTGCTGGTGCACGCGCAATGAGCAAAGCTGAAGCCTCTAGTGGTGGAGAAAAAGGGCCGCATCAGTGGGCGATGGTAATTGATCAATCCAAATGCGAAGGCTGCAATTACTGCACCTTGGCCTGCCGCGCACACAATGATGTCTCGCCGGATATCTCATGGAATGTGGTTCTGGATGCCGGTGAGGTAGGAGATCACCAGGTTTTCCTGCCGCGCCCGTGCATGCACTGTGAACACGCTCCCTGTGTGGAGGTTTGTATGGTGGGCGCCTCCTACTATCGTCCGGACGGCATTGTTATGATGGATTACGACAAATGCATCGGTTGCCGGTATTGCGAAGTGGCATGCCCTTACCAAGCACGTTCCTTCAACTGGGAAAAGTATGAAGGTCCGAATCCGGCCGTCCCAGAATGGGGGCAGCCTGAAGTCGAGCGCCGACCGCGCGGTGTTCCGGAAAAATGTTCATTCTGCTACCAGCGCATCGACCGTGGTATGGCACTTGGTATGAAGCCCGGGATTGACCCGGATGCCACACCGGCTTGCGTGGTGGCCTGTCCCACTGGTGCACGCATCTTCGGCGATCTGAACGATCCCGAATCCGAAGTAAGCAAGCTCATTCACTCAAAACCGACAGTCCGCTTACGAGATTCGTTGGGAACTGCTCCGCGTGTTTATTACATACTCGCAGAGGCAGAAGATTTTGAGGAGGCAGAATCATGATTGCATCCATTCGCGAACGTCTCCCCAGGCCATCCCTATGGCTAGGCTGGCTGGCTTTCCTGAGTTTATTCCTGGCTATCGGTGTTACAGCAGGCGTGATGGTCCTTTGGAAAGGGCTTTCGATCACAAACTTAACCGATCTAGTACCCTGGGGTCTGTGGATTACGATCGACCTGTCATCCATTGCACTGGCAGGCGGAGCCTTCTCTTTGTGCGCCGTTGTTTATTTGATCGGGCTGAAACGCTACGCCCCGATCGCACGCACAGCCACATGGGTTGGGCTGATTGGTTACAGCATGGCCATGCTCTGCCTGTTCATGGACATCGGCCGCCCCTTCAAGTTCTATCAGGCTATGATTTACTGGAATACGCACTCCCTGCTCTGGGAAGTGACCATGTGCATCATTCTATATTTCACAGTATTGGCACTGGAATCATTACCAATCATCGCCACTTGGGAATGGCTGCGGAACCGCTTCCCGAGGTTGACCGACAAGTTGTCTCACGTGCATCACTTTGCCCCCTATCTGGCAATTGCGGGCCTGGCCCTTTCCAGTATGCACCAGGCATCGCTGGGCGGCGCCTATGGCGTGCTGAAAGCGCGCCCCTTCTGGTACAAACCCGGGATGCCCGTAATGTTCACGCTGACAGCGATCATCGGTGGCATCTCAATGACACTCTTCGCCTCGATGCTGGCCGCACGCCTGACGAATAAGGCCAAGGTCAATGACGGTCTGATCGAGAGACTGTCCCACTTCGTGGGTTGGGCGCTGGTTGGATACTTCTACTGGCGCTTCTGGGATACGCTTTCCATGACATACACCTACGAGCCGGGTCGGACCGAAGGTTTCCGTCTGCTCACAACAGGTCCACTTTCCTTCAATTTCTGGGTCGGCGAAATCCTGATCGGCATCGTGATCCCGATGATCTTGCTGCTCAATCGTAAGACTCGTATGAACCCCTTCTGGCGGATGGCCGCCTTGCTGATGGTGGTCGGCGGTGTCGTCGCCATGCGTTGGGACACCAATATCACAGGCGCTTTGGTGGTGCTCTCATACTTGCCCGGTCAGCCGACAGTTTCGTATACATCCTATACACCATCGCTGGTGGAATGGGCTATCGGATTGGGCGTGATCGCCTACGGTTTCCTGGCTTTCTCACTGGGTGTACGCTACTTAAGAGTGGTCGATCATCGTCTCACTGACGAGGAACACGAAACCGTGACAGTAAAAGCTGCAGAACCGATATCAGTTTAGAGGTCCAGAAAGAAGCGAACACCCCGCAAACGATGCGGGGTGTTTTTTATTCCTTAACATCAGGGGATGTTGAGTTTAGTTTTCGGGAGCGCCTGCGTCAATCCATATCTTGACAACATCCAGTTCTTCATCAGAGAAAGTGGCAAAGTGCGAACCGCTCTGTACCTCGATGAGTTTGCCACTGGCACCGTCACCCTCAATGATGACCGGACCATCTTCACCCCCCGCCATTGCACTCTCGTATGTTGATAAATCCAAACCTTTTTGTGGCGATGAACCACCATGACAGGAAGTGCATTTTGCTTCGAACAGTGGACCAACATACGAATCAAAAGTCGGGCTTTCCAGATCGGACGTCGCTGGTTCTTCAGGCGGAGGCGGCAGCTGTTCCTGCAGGATTTCACGTAGGGCAGGCGCATCGAAGCCGGCATAAGTATAGACATTGCCATGGCAGGCGCTGTTGGAACAGAAGGAGGTGTTGCTGGTGCCACCGGGATCATCCGTTGTATGGCAACTCTCACATGACGAATCGAAAATCTGGTTATGCAAACTAATCCAGTTGGGATTGAGATGTGATTCAGGTTCCGGGCCACGGCTGATCTCAATATCGGCCACAAAGTCATCCGATTCCGCTACAACCGGGATTGAATGACAAAGATTGCATTCGAGCCTAACAGCCTCATTATTCCCATTAAGGTGTTTCCCGTCATGGCAGCGGAAACAACCAGGATCAGTATTATGACCAACATTATTTGGATGGGTTTCCCAATCAACCTCTTGTAATTCAAACACAGAGGTTGCATAGATGTTTTGGAGTTCTGCAATCGCATCTCCAACCTTTTGCTGATTCGCCGCATAGTAGTCTGGATATGTCGTCTCGTAGTAATCCTCCAGATTAGCGATTGAATCAAAAGCCTGCTCCTGATTTGAATATTCAAGTTGCAGAACTTCGGCACCCATGCGACGAATATCAGGAATATCATCATCGATCACGCCACGCGCCAGAGCATTGTCAACAGATTGACCGGGGTATGGGATGGTATGCGAAATGCGGTTATGGCAAGTGATGCAGTCCATCGTTTTCAAGTCTTCATCATTGACAGAAGCCGGATTGAAACCTGATTCAACATCCACATACTCATCTATGCTGCCATCATCATTGGTCACGCGAACATATGGAATATTCTGATCCAGATTGTCGGTAGAAAGGTACTGCACATCGTTTTCAATATGCCAGTGGATACCACGTCCCAAACCAACACGCTTCGAACCGCCACCTGTTTTGAGTACAAGGTAAACACTATAAGGCGTATTCTCAACATCTGTAGAAAAATGTTCCTTAACTCGCAAACTGTCGTCCGAGAATTTTTCAGGAGAATGGCACTTCTCGCAAATTTCAGGCGCTGGGCGCATGCTTTTTGCCCGGATTGGATATTCGTAAGTGTTGAACGTTACTGCAATGACATGTCGGACGTCGCCAGCTTTTCGGAAAATCTGGTTGCCAATGAATTCACGCCCGATATGGCATTCGACACAAGCTACTCGGGAGTGTGGAGAAAGCTGATAGGCTGCATATTCCGGCGGCATGGTGTGACAGGTCTCGCCACAGAACGTTGGGGAGTTAGTGTAATCCCAAACGTAAGCGCCACTCACCAATAAAGAGATGGTCACCACACCCAAGATGGCGTATGGTAAGACAAACAACCAACGTGGTGAACCTGCTGGTGGAAAGAAGAAGTTACGAAGTTTTGTGCGAAGTTTTTTCATCAGTATGGAAACTCCTAAATTAGTTTTCTGGAGCGCCAGCAGTAATCCAATCCAAGATGATCTGAATTTCGGATTCTGGCATTTGGCCCGAAGGTGGCATTACAGCTCCTGCGGTGCCGGTAATACGTTGTGCCAACACACTATTCCCTATATCACCAGGGACGACAACGTTACTGCTATTTCCTGTAGTTGTAACAGATTCATAGGTGGTCGAATCCCAACCGCCAAGCGCTGTAGTCGAATTATGACACATCTGGCAATGGGTCTCGAAGAGCGGAGCAACTTGTTCAGAAAAACTTACAGATGATGAACCTGGGGCAGACGACTCGTCAGGCGTGGGAACAGTTTCCTCGGGCGTGGGAGGCGGCGTTTCTGTCTCGAAAATTGGCGGTTCCTCTACGGGTGGGTTGTCTTCCCAACTGCGAATGAAAGCCACAAGTGCATCCAATTGTGTGTTATCGAGGGGCCCGCCAAATTCATCACCGAAAGGTGACATGCCAAAGTTCGGTTGTCCTTGGGCAATGATGTTACGCAGTGTTTCGTTAGTGCGCGTGTTTAGATATTCACTTGTGCTGATTGGCGGGATAATATCGCCTGCGCGAGATGGATTTAGGCCACCTTCACCAAATTGTCCATGACAGGCGCTACAGTACTCGACAAACAATGTCGATCCAACACCTACACCTTCGCCCCTGCTGGATTCGTACGTGTATTGGGCAAGCGCGTCGAGCTGTTCTTCTGTCAGGATGTTGCCCCAAACTGGCATGGTTACGTGCGCGCCGCCGCTACTGATGATCTTAACAGCGCTATCTCGATCAGGCGCGGTCGGCACTCGATCACCATGACAGGCCGCACAATGCTGTCCAAACAGTGTTTCTCCAGCCGGATAGGAACTCGGGTCAACTACGTAGGCCGCCAGCGCATTTAGATCATTTTCGCTTAGAGTACCTTTCCAGGCTGGCATGGAAAGGTGCTGACCACCCTGAGCAATAAGTGTTCTTAATTCATCTTCTGTGCCAGAAAAGGCTACACCTTGTCCATGACAACCAGAACAGTTTACAGTGAACAAACGCTGTCCATCAGGCGCAGCCAGAAAGTTTAGCAGGGCATTGCGCTCATTCGCAGTTAGGACATCATTCCAATCCGGTATATCTACACCCTCGTGGCCCGTATACTCCTGTCCTTCGGAGATCACACGTTGGAGTTCCAGCGGATTCCCGACTGCCTGTACCATCTGATCATGGCAGGTTTCACATTGCTGAGCATATATGGCACTTCCGTTAGGAGAGAGGATAAATCCAGCTAGCTGATCAATCTCATCGGTGCTCAAGTCTCCACCCCAGGCAGGCATACCTTCATGCGTGCCCGCGGCGATGATTTGATGCAAGTCCGTTCCGTCCGGAACATCAATGCCTTCACCATGACATCCGGCACAATTTTCAGCATACAACGCTGCAGCTTGATCGACCACCACTGCTTCCTGTGGCGGAGGGGCCTCAACAACCGATAGAACTGTCAAAACACCAATTCCTGCTACAACCACAAGGGCAGAAATGGAAGCAAACGGACGATTGAGAAAATGTCGGTTAGAACTCCTGTCGATAAACGGCAAGGCGATTAAAAGCAGGATGAACAGTCCCGGCAGAATCATTGCACCGATCACTTCCAGGTTTCCAGGGAAATATTTCAGCAGTTGGAAGAGGAAAAGAAAGTACCATTCTGGACGTGGTGTATAGCTTGTGTCATTGGGATTGGCGCGTTCTTCTACCGGTGCACCCACAAAATAAGCCAGCGCAACCAAAGCCAGAAAAACGATCAGGGAAACAACCGCATCTTTAAAGATGATATCCGGAAAGAAGGGAACGCCCTTTTCCTTGGCTTTTTTATATTTTTCTAAATAGGATTTTTTCTCTTGTTCATTCATGGCTACTCATCCTTTTCCGGCACTGCAGAGATGCCAATACGAATGACCAAATAGAGATGGATGCCGACTAAGGTCAGCAAAGAAGCAGGCAGAACCCAGACATGCGTTCCAAAAAAACGTGCCAAAGTCACTGCCGACAATTCGCTACCGCCACGCGCCACACGTAGCAACCAATCTCCAATAACCGGTGCCACTCCGATGATGCGTGTACCAACAGTTGTAGCCCAATATGCTCGCTGATCCCAAGGCAGGAGGTAGCCAGTGAAACCAAAACCGATCACAACAAGTAACAAAAACACACCCGTAATCCAGGTAACCTCGCGTGGATATTTGTAAGCCCCCAGGAAAAAGACCCGTAAGAGATGCGCGACCGTTAGAACCACCATCGCGCTGGCTCCCCAGTGATGTAAGCCACGGATGAACCACCCCATTGGTAACTGTGTCGAGATGTAAACCACGCTGTCATAAGCATGAGTGGGGTCCGGGACATAATACAGCGTCAACAAAATGCCGGTAATCGCCTGATTGACTGCCACAAAGAGCGTAGCACTGCCAAGTGTATAAAGCCAATTTACATGCGGGATTTTGCGCAGGAAGATCGCTTCCCACACAGCCCGCCAACCGAACCGCTCATCAAGCCAATTTCCAATATTTGCGCCCATACTAACCTCGCCTTACGAAGATATTCCCATCTTCAACTTTGTATTCAAACCGGTCTAGGGGACGAGGCGGCGGGCCGGCTACAACGCTGCCATCCTTTGCGAATACGGCGTTATGGCACGGGCAAAAGAATTCTTCCTCTTCAGGAATCCAGCGCACCCGGCAACCCAGGTGTGTACACACGTTAGACATCGCTGTAAAATCCTGCCCATTCTCAGTCAGAACATAAACTGAAAATTCTTCTTCTGAACTCACCCAGCCTGTTTGAGTTTCGAGCGTAGTTTTGAAAAGGGTTGGAATGTTCAATTCAACTTTGCTGACCGCTCCCAACCGAATCCAATCTTCGCTATTTTCCTGTTGAGCCGGGCCTATGATATATGGAATGGCCGGTATACCAATCGCCCCACCAATGACTCCCCCAATCGCAATGATGGCCGATTTCATAAAATCACGGCGATTGACCTGTTCGTCCTTTGATATTGTCATATAGCTATCTCCTCCAATGGCGAGTAGGGAACAATGAACCAATAAGCTCTGCCACGAACGCTCCCATTATGGTCTCCGTTGAACGTTTCAGCAGTATTTTTATTCTAATTCAAAACAGTATTCTATGCACGCGGCTAGAGGTATTATATGACCAATACATAATTATATTCAGGAAGATTGTCCGTAATACGACTATGACGATTGTCATTATAAAAATTGTGGATAAAATTTACATCAAAGCATGCCTAAATAAGATAGAGACAATCCTTCCGATTGTCTCTATCTTTATCAAGGATGATTTAATGGAAAATTTACTCTTCTAAAGCACCAGACTCTATCCAGGCTATAACCTGGGCAATTTCCTCCGGCGTCAGTTGACCGGGGTGTCCACCAGCTTCTTGAACAGAAACCAGCAGACTCTCCGTACTTTCTCCAGGGACAACTACGGGGCCAGATTGACCACCGTTCAGCATGTCCACATAGGTAGACAGGTTCAAGCCGCCCATTGCCGATGGTCCGTGACAAGTACCACATTTTTCCTGAAACAGTACACCGATATTTCCGTCCCAAACCGGACCCGAAACTGTTTCACGTGCCTCGACAGCACCAGCATCGATCCATGTTCCAATGATTTCAAGCTCTTCGGGTGTGAGTTGACCGGGATGTCCACCTGCCTGTTGAATCGTGAACAAAAGACTCTCAGTGCTTTCCCCGGGAACAATAACCGGGCCAGATTGGCTGCCATTTAACAAGTCGGCATATGTGGACATGTTGAGCCCACTCATTGCAGTCTCTCCATGGCAGGCAAGACACTTGGTTTCCAAAATCGCAGAAACTTCACTATCCCAGGTGGGACCAAGCGGCTCGACAGGGTTTTCAACAGCGCCTGCATCGATCCATGCCTGTATGATTTCAAGTTCTTCCGGGGCGAACATACCGGGATGTCCACCGGCAACCTGTACAGCATATAAAACGCTATTGGCGCTATCACCAGGGATGATAACCGGTCCATCATTGCCGCCCGCCATTACATTTTCATACGAATCTAATGCCAAACCAGTCATATCGGCAGTGCCATGACAGGTCCCACACTTGGCCTCAAACAGGGGGGCAACATCCGTCCAGGATGGGCCTGCAGCCGGGGGCGCCTCCTCCTCCGGAGTAGCGGTAGCAGGCAACGGGGTCTGCGTAGGAGGCTGGGTTGGCACAGGCGTGGGTGTCTGCGGCACGTAGATCGGGACCTGGGTCGGCAGCGGCGGGATAGTCGTCAAAGCAGTCTCTTCCGTATTGACAAAGCCATACACGCCAGCCAACATAACGACCGTCAAGACACCCGCAATCGGATAATAGACCATCTTACGTTTGCGCAATACTTCCGGTTTAACCTGACGGTTGGTAATTCCGGCTTTGATATCCGCCAGTTCAAGCGGATGTTCGTGCAGCATCTCATCTTCGCTCAACTTGCCAGTGAACATAGATTTATTGAAATTGCGGATATGTACCCCATAAAAATGCCAGATGATTATGGCCAACACAGCCAGCAGGGCCTCTCCACCGTGCGCAGCCTTGGCTGCCGGAATCCATTCACCAGGAACTATTTTGTTAGCCGTGATGGGGTTCCACATCAAGAACCCGGTCAGGCCCATCACAATAGCACCCCACACAAAAGCCCAGTACTCAAGTTTTTCTTCGAAGGTATAGCGGCCCATCTGTGGGAATTTTTTGGCCAGGCCAATGTTATGCATAAGCGCTTGCCAGCCATCTTTCACATCCTGCAGGGAAGGCAGCATACTCAAATTTTCACGTAACACAAAGACCTTGTGTCCCGCTACAAGGATGTGCCAGGCAGTGCCGAGCATCATCACTATCGCAGAAACATGGTGTATGGTGCGCAAATTTTCGATACCACCCAGCAAATCAACAAACCAGACTGAGATACTTGCTAACGGGAACTTCTGAGGCAGGCCAGTCAATCCAAGGATGCTAAAAGAAAGCAACATAATGATGTGCTCAATGCGTCGCGCTAAAGGAAAACGCTGATAGGTTGTGGTTTTCTCACTCATTAGTGCGCGCCTCCTTTTTTGCGAGCAATGAAACGACGATAAATGTCAGTTAGAACGTACAAGGCCATCCCCCCCAATACACTAGGAATCATGATCTTGTAAAACAGATTCACATAATAAACAAGCGGGAAGTTCTGGGGGCTGGCAATGTAATGGCTCATCCACGAGTCCGGGAAGTTAATGGTCGCGTCTGGGTGACAACGCTGACATTTGACCAGCAAATTCTCTTTAAGTGCGATTCCTGTTTCCGGGTCATCCACTGCCGAGATATCGTGAATGCCATGGCAATCCGTGCAAACCGGTTTATTTGTTGGGAGGTCCGGATTCGTCTCTTCAAACAACGTTACAGTTGTTCCATGAAAATCGGATACATAGGTATCGATTACATCTGTTGAGATGCCGTATTGTTTCATGATGACTTCGTTGGTATGGCACTTGGCGCACAGCAACGGCGTATCGTTGCGGAATCGGGCCGTGGTCGGATCCTGGATGTTATGAACACCATGACAATCGATGCAAGTAGGCACATACTGGTTGCCTTCCTCGGTCAGGGCTGCTCCGTGGACACTTTCTTTATAGGTATCATAAATAGCACTGTGGCAACGCGCGCAGGTTTGCGGAATCACCAAGCGTGCTCCCAACAAAATTTCACCTGTATCCTCATTTGTGATGCGCCTTTGGGTGTGCGGGTTATGACAATCCGTACAAATGGCAGCATTCTCATCACCGGCAGCCAAAGCAGTCTGATGGACACTATCTAGCGTGTTCGTGTACTGCTCCAGATGGCATTCTTTACAAACGGTGTATAGCTGGAATTTCGCGTCACGAACCGTTTGAACTGCAAATTCAGGATGGGGGATTTCAGCCATGGCTGCATGACAATCGACGCAGTTCAACCCCTCCTCGCCATGTACAGCCATTTCAAACTTACTTCCATCGATAAATAAGGATAATTCTTCCCCACTTGGGAAGGACTTGACCATACTCTCATTCGAGTGACATCCCAGGCAGGTATCGTTCGTTACATCCTGGAACGGTGGAGCTGCTCCCGCGGAAGTGACCGTGAGCATGGCTACAACAACAACCATTAAAACCAGACAACCGGCCAAAATAAGCAATCTGCGATCCATACGCAGGGATTGAGGGACTTGTCTCATCGACATTCTCCTGTACTCTACAAAGTTGCCACCAGCACCGCAACCAGGTTAGTTGCGCTATAAGAGGCAAGAAACCGTAAACTGATATAAATCATAGAGATATTTTACGAACAAATAAAGTTTATATTTTTTTGAATATTTATGGTTTGCACTAGTTTAACACAAGAGAAAACATGGGGCAAACTTCCCATATTCTAGTGGGGTATTTGACCCACGAGTAGTGCATTTTATCACGAATTCGATATGATTAGGAGAATGATGGACATGGATAACAAAACAGGGCTACCGAGGTGGCAGCCCTGTTCTTGTTACTACGAGCTTCCTTATATATGAACTTTACTCAGCAGGAGTCAAACCCAGCGCCTCAAATGAAGCGTCGAGCAAAGCTTGAGTATATGCCGGGTTGTGAACACCCAGACTCTTGTCTTCGTGGGCAATGTAGAGCCAGTTGAACAGCGCAGTAGCAACACCTTCAGGTGCTTCTTCTACGGTCGGATGGCCGTCCACTGTAATATCACTCAATACACCCTCAGCAACCAGAGCTTCGCCAATTTGATCTAACTGCGCCTGAACATCGCTTTGGAATTCGCTGTAATCAAAGTCTGCACCATGGCAGTCTGCACAAGCAGCAGCAGAGGGAGCAAAGGAGTGGTTTGCGTCTGCGCCAACGTGACAACCAACACAAGTATTTTCTACCATGTTGTAGTGCGAGGCGGGACTGCCTTCAGCACCGGCACCGGCAACACCCATCAACATACTGGCTTGCGGACCATGATGCGGACCCCAGTGACTGGAAATACCGGTGATCACACCATCTTCCGCAGCGGGGAATTCGCGACGTGCCTGATGGCACCTGGCGCACAAATTGCCCTCGCCACCATCGAAGGTTACACTCGATGCATAGAGGTCAAATGATTCGGTTGTAGTCAAAGCCCAGTCATCACCTGTGTAACTGGTGTGGATCTGGTGGCAGGCTCGGCAATCTTGCCGTGTAACGCCCGCATCACCCGTGAAGGTGTCAGGGTTGGTCTCGCCCGCGGCTACCATTGCGGTGAACGCATCACCTGAGTGACAACCTGCGCAGCCTTCTCGACCACCCGCATACAATGCAGCCTCACCGATTCCATGTTTGCTCTCTTCCCATGCAAAGACCTTTTCGGAAATCAGGGAGGTGTCGTTATGGCACTCGGTGCAAGATAGATCAGCAGCGCTCATCATGGCCGATTCCCCTGCCGGGCCAGCAGGACCAGCAGGACCGGCGGGGCCTGCCGGGCCAGCAGGACCTTGAGGACCTTCAGGGCCGGCGCAGGCTGTAAATACTACAGCACCTACGATCAAAACCCCAAATAAAACAAGCATTTTCTTAGTGGACATTATTTGCATTCTCCTTAAAATAGGTTTGGTGATTCTCGTAAATTCTTAGCGTATAAGTAGTGAATACCTTCACCTCCTTATCATAAATTATATAGAATGAAACCCCATCAAGATTGGGGGGTTTACACCAATTTATAAATCCAAATAACATTAAAATCAAGTTAAAATGGGCTAAAAGAGATGTGACAAACGTCACAATGCTCGGAATTTACACATTTTTTATTCACATCAGCACCATTATATTGTGACTTCCATCACCCATTGGATGTGATAACCCAAACGCGGAAAAATCGGTCAGACCATGTACAATGATTGCGTAAAGGTTCACAATCATTTACATGGATCAGCTTACCTTCTTTGTTTTTTTCATCTATGGGCTGGCTTTCTTTGGGATGGGCATCACAATGGCGCTCGAATCTGGAAGAACACCTGCTCTCGCCCAGGCACGCGCATTACGCTCCCTGGCTGCATTTGGCCTGATCCATGGCACACACGAATGGTTGGAGTCTTACATCATCCAAGCAAGATCTTTTGGCACCGCTCTGCCAGATTGGTTACCCTGGTTACGTCTGTTTCTTCTAATAACCTCGTTTGCTTCTCTCTTTATTTATGGGCTTCTAATGACCCCACTGATTTCAGCTTCCATTCGTGGAAGGAAAATCTTACATCTTAACCTTTTGGGTTTGTATGCATTGACCATTCTTATTGGGATAACAAACGCTTATTATAAAAACCCTATTCCCGCCCCTTTGCTAGTAGATGAGCTGACTCGTTACCTGCTGGCTGTTCCATCCGGGATGCTGGCTACGATGGCATTGCGCGCCCAGGGTCAAAGTGCTGGAGAAAATTCGCGTGCTGTAATCAGCCACAGCCTTCGTGTCGCCGCTTTCGGGTTCAGTATTTACACTCTGACACAATTTTTCGTCCCCCCCATCGATATGTTTCCTGCACGTTATATAAATGAAGAAGCATTTCGTATGTTAACCGGATTCCCGATCCAACTGGTGCGCACTCTGATGGCAATCTTAATCACATATGGCTTGTTACGTGCTTCCCAGGCGATGGAGAAAGAGCGCCAGACACAACAGCTAGCCATACAACAATCACGCTTGGAAGCGCTTGAAAAGCAAGAAGAAATTCGCCGCGAACTCTTACGGCATACTGTCCAGGCTCAGGAGGATGAACGTGCACGCATTGCACGCGAATTGCACGATGAAACCTCGCAAGTGCTCACGGCCTTTACATTAGAACTTGCTACTCTGCGCGAGCTAACCTTACAAAAGCCAAAGGTAAAGAACATCGTTGACAAATTGCAGGAACTAAGCAAACAGATGTCACAGAGTCTTTACGCGATGGTGCATGATTTGAGACCGGCACAATTGGATGATCTTGGCCTGGTGCCTGCCCTACAATCCCTACTGGATAGCGAATATGGACCCAAAGGCCTGCAAATTGAATTTGAGGTGACTGGCTCAAAAAACAGGCTTGATTCTCTGATCGAAACCGTACTGTATCGCGTGACACAGGAAGCACTCACAAACGTTACCAGGCATGCGGAAGTCAATGAAGCCAGTCTGCAACTGGATTATGCTGAAGATGCGGTCACGCTCCGAGTACAGGATGCAGGTAAAGGCTTTGACCCGAACGAACCGCTTCATCCGCCTCGGGGTTGGGGCCTGGAGGGCATGCGTGAACGGGTTGAATCAGTCGGCGGGCAATTGATCCTGAAATCCGCAACCAGAAATGGGACAACTGTTGAAGTGAATGTCCCGATAGTTCGTTCATCAGAAGAAGGAGGGTAGCCTTGAACAATATCAAACTTATGCTTGTCGATGACCACGATGTGGTACGCACCGGTCTACGTTCATTCCTGGAAACGCAACCCGGTTTTGAGGTGATCGCAGAGGCCAAAAACGGACTGCAAGCTTTAGAGAGAGCCAAAGAAATACACCCTGATATTGTGCTTATGGACATCACCATGCCAGACATGGACGGGATGGAAGCTACGCAGCGCCTGAAGCAGCTATATCCTGATTGTCAAATCCTGGTATTGACAGTACATGCTGACAAACAATATTTTATGAAAATGTTGTCGGTAGGTGCTTCGGGATATATCACCAAGCAAGCCGCTGCAGATGAACTGGTGGCTGCCATTCAGGCGGTGGCTGCCGGTCATATTTACCTGCAACCGGCGCTGGCACGCTGGCTGTTGGAGGATTACCAGCGCCTGGCAAAGAATACGGTAATTTCCTCTCCCGAAGAACCTGTCGAGAAAGACAAAGAAGCCATTGATCTGAACATTCTGAGCCAGCGCGAGCGTCAGGTATTGGAACTAGTTGGCGAAGGATTCAACAACCATGATATCGGCAAAAAACTTGGGCTCAGTCCTAAGACCATCGCTCGTCACCGTGAACGCATTATGAAAAAGCTCAACATGCATTCACGTACGGAGCTGGTCAAATTTGCGATCAAGACTGGTCTGATTTCGTTGGAATAAAAAACGCATTCGTAGCGCCATGCTCTGGGCGGTTTCCTCGCTGCTCGGAGCTTTTTTCGTTATTAGGACAAAATCAGGGTACTTTTATGACATCTATCCAGCCCATTCTCAGCCTGTATTAATCTCTATGTGTAAAATGAAAAAGCGCACAATTATATTAAACACTCACCCGCCCTTTTGGAGGTATTGTTATGCAAAGAACAAAATTCATCTTCGGTGGTCTGCTCATCCTGGCAGCGGTAGTTTACTTAATTGCCTCTTCCACGCAGGCCAGCGCAGAATATTTTATGACCGTTGACGAACTCAAAGCCGAAGGTTCAACTGTGATCGGAAAAAGTCTGCGTGCTTCCGGCGCAGTGGTCGGTGACACGATTCAATACGACCCGGCCACCCTGACCCTTTCATTTGACGTTGCTCATGTCCCTGGCGACAATGCCGACATCGAGGCGCAAGGCGGTTTGGCTTTCGTTTTACACGAAGCCGTCACCGACCCGACCCGCGCGCGCATGCAGGTGGTCTACGTGGGACCTAAACCCGATCTTCTGCGCGACGAAGCCCAGGCCATTATGACCGGGAAATTGGGCGATGATGGCGTCTTCTACGCGGATGAGTTGCTACTCAAATGCCCGACGAAATATGAAGAGGCAGTTCCAGAACAGAGTGAAGGTTAGTTAGAATAACCTGACGGGTCTTGCCCCTCCTCTTCGTTACGGGGTGCTTCGCAAAGACCTGTCAGGTTTAGTTATTTATTGGAGAAAACATGCTTGCAGATTTTGGCTTTAGCATTATTATCGTAACTTTTGTAGTGGCGCTGTACAGCGTCATTGCTGCTATTATCGGTGAAAGAAATCGGTCCGCGCAGATGGTGGAAAGCGCCCGGCGCGCGCAATTGCTTACATTCCCGTTGCTGACATTGGCAGCAGGGGTCTTGATTTACTTATTGGTCAACAACCACTTCGACGTTTCTTTCGTTTACGAAGTGACCAGCCGCAGTATGCCGACCTACCTCAAAGTCACTGCCTGGTGGGGCGGGCAAGCTGGCTCCCTGTTATTCTGGGCCTGGCTGCTCTCGGCCTTTACCTCGGCAGTCACGCTGCGCAAGTGGGACCGTGACCGCGAATTCCTGCCCTGGGTGATTGTGGTCTCTTCTATAACTTTGGCCTTTTTCCTCTCGCTGAATATCTTCTTCAACGAGAACCCCTTCGCGCGTTTCTTTCAAACAGCCGCAGGTATCGAAGCCTATAACTTCAGACCTGCTGGCGGCATGCCCGTCACCCCGCAAGATGGCAATGGACTTAATCCGCTGCTACGGCACCCGGGCATGGTCATTCACCCACCCATGCTGTACCTGGGCTTCGTTTCGTTCGTGATCCCCTTTGCGTTTGCTATCGCCGCTCTGATCACCGGACGCACCGATGACCGCTGGACACGTCTCACACGTCGCTGGACATTGTGGGCCTGGCTTTTCCTCTCGCTGGGACTGGTGCTGGGCGGCCGTTGGGCCTATGACGTGCTCGGTTGGGGCGGTTACTGGGGCTGGGACCCGGTTGAAATCGCAGCCTTCATGCCCTGGCTGACCGGTACGGCCTTCCTGCATTCGGTCATGATCCAGGAACATAAGGGCATGCTCAAACACTGGAACATGATCCTGATCATTCTGACCTATTCGCTGGTCATCTTCGGCACCTTCCTGACCCGCTCCGGTGTGCTCTCTTCGGTGCATGCCTTCGCACAGAGCGCCATCGGTCCGATGTTCTTCGGCTTTATTGGTGTAACGTTCATCACCTCAATTGCGCTGCTGATCTGGCGCTGGCCGGAATTGAAATCCGAAACCGAGATGAAATCCATGCTCTCGCGCGAGGCTTTCTTCCTGCTCAACAACCTGCTCTTCCTGAGCGTGTTGGTGGTCTGCTTCTGGGGTGTGATCTTCCCCCTCATCTCGGAACTCTTCACCGGTCAAAAAGTGACCGTCGGTCCGCCGTTCTATGAACGCGCCAACGGCCCCATCTTTGGTGCGATGATGGCGCTGATGGGCATCGCCCCGCTCTCGGCCTGGGGCAAGTCCACTGCGTGGACGCTCGGGCGCGCCATCTGGAAACCGACCATTCCGGCGCTGTTCGTACCCGTCATCGCTTATTTCGCCGGATTCACGAATTGGATCGCCCTGACAGGTTTCTTCCTGGTAGCTTTTGTCATCTCAGTCACGCTTTATGATACTTTCCGAAGCGCCCGTGCCCGTCAGCGTTCGCAAAAGGAAAACTTCTTCACCGCTCTGGCAAGACTGGCTGGACGCAACCGCCGTCGCTATGGTGGATACCTCATCCACATCAGTATGATGTTAATGGCCATCGGCATTCTGGGCATCGAGGTCTTCCAGACGGAAACCCAGGGCACGCTTGCACAGGGAGATTCCCTGCAACTGGATGGGTATACCGTTGAGTATCAGGATATAGCCTCCTGGGATGACCCGGGCGCGGGTGTCAACTACACACGTGCTGTGGTCAATGTTTCCAAAGACGGGGAGTTTATCGGTCAGTTGTATCCGCGCATCGACTTTTACTTCGACTCACAACAGACCATGACCATTCCTGGTCAGCGCAGTACATTAAAAGATGACCTTTACATTCTGCTGGTGGATTGGCAACCCGTCTCCGCTGTGGGCGCGACCTTCAAAATTTATCACAACCCGCTGGTCAACTGGCTGTGGGTGGGCAGCCTGGTCTTTATCGCTGGGATGCTTTTTGCGGCCTGGCCAGACAAGGATCCCAGCTTACGGTCCATTCGCGTCAAGAAGCACTCACCGCAACCCAGCGCAGCAGATTAACCGGGAGCGGATATGAAGCGATTACTCTGGATTACGACTCTCCTGCTCGTTCTCTCCGGGTTGGTAACTGCTACCGTTATTGCGCAGGGCTCCACCCCCACAGATGACGAGGTCAACGCCATCGCAAAAGACCTCTTCTGTCCAGTGTGTGAGAACACGCCTCTGGACGTGTGTCCCACAGACGCCTGTAAAGAATGGCGTGAAGAAATCCGCAGCATGCTTGCAGACGGCAAAAGTGAAGCGGAAATAAAACAACATTTTGTAGATTACTACGGTGCGCGCGTTCTTGCTGAGCCGCCACGCACCGGCTTTAACTGGTTGGCGTATGTAGTGCCTCCCATCGTCATCGTGGCCGGCATCTTCGTGCTCTTTCGCGCGTTCCGGGCCTGGAGTCAACCTTCGGAAACAGATTCTGACCTCGAAGGGGAAGCAGGCACGAGCGAAGAAGATGCGCTATCCTCGTCAGACGATGAGTACATCGCTCGCATGGAAGAAGAGCTTAAGAAAAGAAAGTAGAATTTTCTCTCTGGTCGGAACGCAGTGAAGTCAAATGGCCCTTCGTCTTCACTGCGTTCCGATCAGGGAACATATTGGGAGAACGTCATGACTGAAGAACAAACAAACCCGACGCCCGCGCCAAAGCGCGGCGTCCGCACCTCAACGCAGATCATTATCTGGGTCGTAGTGATGGCCCTGTTGGTATTGGTCGGGCTGGGACTCAAAAAAGCTCAAAACCCGATCATCCGCGTGGGCTCGGAAGTCCCCGATTTCGAGCTGACGATGTTCGATGGATATTCTTACCAGAGCGCTTCTGAAATCAATTTTTCAGACTTGGGTGGCAAAGTTGTGGTGATCAACTTCTGGGCTTCCTGGTGCAAACCCTGCGAACAGGAAGCAGCCGAACTTGAGGAAGCCTGGCGCATTTATGAAGGAAGCGATGAGGTGGTCTTCCTCGGCATCGCCTGGACGGACACGCCTGCCAATTCCAAGGAATACCTAGAACGCTTCGATATCACGTATCCTAACGGCCCCGATCTGGGTTCGCGCATATCGTCTATTTTCAACCGTAATCTGGGTGTGCCGGAAACCTACTTCATCGACCGGGATGGTGTGCTCCAATACGTAAAGATTGGCCCCTTTACTTCGGCAGGTGAAATCCAGGCTTCGATCGATCCGCTGTTAGCAGGTACGATCACCGCAGAAGAATGATAGGAACGAGGGATTGATGGAACTTGGAGCAATCTTTTTTACGCTGGCAGTTGTCACCCTGGTGGGGATGTATGTAGGCCAGCCATATATTCAACATCGTGGCCGTCGTGCCACACAGGAAGATCACGAGTATTCCACGTTGATGGCGGAATATGACCGCGCGGTCAACACGCTGCAGGAACTCGATTTCGATAACGCGCTGGGCAAGATCCCTTCAGAAGATTATCCCCGTCAGCGTGCGGAATTGCTGGCAAAAGGCGCCGAACTGTTGCGCAGGCTGGATACCATGCTTCCGCAGGAGAAGAAAACCAGCCGTGACGCCGAAAGCCGCATGGAAGCTGCAGTGGCTTCCCGCCGCGCAGATTCATCAGCCGAAAAATCGGTAACCGTGCTAGACGACGATGATCTCGAATCGCTGATCTCCGCCCGCCGTAAAACACGCAAGGAAAAATCAGCTGGCTTCTGCCCAAAATGCGGCAAGCCCGTCCAGGTATCAGACCGCTTCTGCCCCTCTTGTGGGAAAGCAATTAATTAGATTTTAAATCTGAGACATTAGACTTTAGAAAAAATCTCTTTCCAAAGTCAAACTTTTAAAGTCTCAGGTCTTTTCGAGGAATTCATGAAATTTCGTTTCACCTTATTCGTTGCACTTTTTGCTTTGATTCTCACTGCCTGTGACATGTCACTGGCGCAGGATGTCACTCCTCCGCCAGGCGCTGTTCAACCGGCACAGCCGCAACCCACCCTGGGACCGGTTTATCCGGCACAGGCCCCCAACTTGCAAAACGGCGCGGTCATCTATGCCGAAAAATGTGCGCCCTGTCACGGCGATACTGGCCTGGGTGATGGCTCGCAAGCCGCGCAATTACCAGTACAGGTCCCCGCACTGGGAACACCGGAATTGGCTTCCCAAAACTCTCCCGCAGACTGGTTCCAAATCGTAACTATTGGGAACATGAACAACTTCATGCCGCCTTTCAGCAGCCTGAGCGACCAGGAGCGCTGGGATGTGGTGGCCTATGCTCAATCCCTGAGCCGCACATCCGAGCAAATCAGCCAGGGTGAAGAACTTTTCAATGAGAATTGTGCGGATTGCCCAACCGATCTCTTCAAGAATCAGGAAGAGATGGCTAAGCTGTCGACGAACGACCTAGTCAGTCTATTGGCAGAAGGCGGCGAAGGCATACCGGCGTTGAGCGAGAGGCTCTCGCAAGATGAACTAAGTTCAGTCGCCGCATACGTGCGCACCCTGGGCCTTGACGCTTCATCGCTGGCCGCCGAACCTGCCTCCGTTAATGCAGAAGAACCGTCAGCTGCGGAAACGCCGACCGAAGGCGAACAGACGGAGGCCACGCCCGAAGCGGCTGACACCGTCTCGGTGTTTGGACCAGTTAGCGGCGCGCTTGTCAACGGCGGAGGTGGGGATGCCCCTGCCGGGGCGTCCATCACATTGCACGGCTTCGACCATGGCGCTGATACAAGTGGCATGCCCGAAGAAGTTGTGACAGAAACAACAACCACCGACGCAGACGGCAATTTCACCTTCGAAGATGTCGAACTGACAGAAGGTCGTATCTTCCTGGTGGAGGCCAGTTACAAGGGTATCGTTTTCTCGTCTGACCTGGCTGTCAATAACGCCGGTTCGAATGAGGTCATCATCCCGGACATCGAAGTCTATGACAGCACTACGGACAGCAGCGTGCTGGTTGTGGAACAATTGCACGTTAGCTTCGATATGGCTGTGGAAGGTGGCGTACAGGTCTTTGAACTGTTCACCATCAGCAACCCGAGCGACAAAGCTTACGTTTTTACCACAGACGGCACCAGCCTGCCCTTCATGCCTTTGCCAGAGGGCGCCATGGACGTGGGTCTGGAATTGTCGCAAGACAGCGCCCCCCTGATGCCAACCGAAGGCGATAAAATTGCCATGCCGCCCAGCGAAGATTTTTACTCCATCATCGCCTTTTTCAGCATGCCGTATGATAATTCACTGGAGCTCAGCCAAATCCTGGAACTTCCGGTCAGTTCGGCCTTGGTCATCGTGCCGGAAGGTGTCAAGGTGAAAAGCGATCAGCTCACCGATGAAGGCCTGCAGCAAACGCAACAGGGCGCCAACGTGCAGATGTACTCGGGCACCGGCCTGGAGGAAGGAGATCTGCTCGAAATAGCACTCTCTGGAAAAGCCAATATCCCCGGTGCAGCCGCAATTGATAATCAACAGACACTTTTGATCGGCGCTGGTGCTTTTGGTGTGGTTCTGATCCTGGCAGGCGTCTGGATGTTCCTGCGGGACCGTGACAAAGTTGATGAAGATGAGTTCGAGCAGGTCGAGGAAGAGGAAGATGAATTCGAGACCGCCGAAGAAGTCATGGATGCTATCATTGCTCTGGATGACCTGCACCGTGCCAAGAAAATTCCCGATGAGGCTTACCAGCTGCGTCGTGAGGAGTTGAAGGAGCGATTGAAAGAGTTAGCTTAAAGCCGCTGAGCGGAATGCCGAACGGTAGTGAGGCTTGAAGTCGAAGCACAATTAGCTTAGTAGCGGCCCTTCGACTACGCTCCCTGTCTCCCCGGCCCGCCATGGTCCGGGGCGGGCGGGCCGACGCCCTCACGGGGCCGGATAGCTTTGCAGTCGCTCTGCTCAGGGAAACTAAAAATATGATAGAAGTCAAAAAACTCGTCAAACGCTTTGGATTGAAAACCGTGCTGCGCGGCGTGGACTTTGAAGTCCAGCCGGGTGAGTTCGTGGCCCTGTTAGGCCCGAACGGCGCGGGGAAGACTACCTTCCTGCGTATCCTGGCTTCGCTTTCAAGACCTTCCGTAGGTCAAGTAAGCATCGCGGGCTTCAGCCTGCCGAAAGAAGCTGCCGCCGTACGCGCTCGCCTGGGTGTGGTCTCGCATTTGCCATTGCTCTACGAGGATTTGACCGCCGAAGAAAACTTGATTTTTTATGCGCGCATGTACGGAATTTCCGATTACGGAGCGCGTATCACGGAAGTCCTTGAAATGGTTGGACTCAAAGAACGACGAAAGGACCTCGTCCGCACCTTTTCACGCGGCATGCAGCAACGCCTGGCTATCGGCCGCGCCGTGCTGCATGACCCGGATGTGATGCTCTTCGATGAACCGTACACGGGGCTCGATCAAGATGCCTCCACCATGCTGGACGGCGTATTGCAAACAGTTGCCGGGCAGGGACGCACCGTAGTGATGACCTCTCATGATCTGGCACGCGCCGAAGATTTGGCCACCCGTTTCGACATCCTGTCACGCGGCGTGATCGCAGCTTCCTCCACGCGCGAAGGGCTTGGGAGTGGCAACCTATTGACTTTCTACAGACGGGCGCTGGCAAACTGATATGTCAGAACGAACCGTGTCCGCACCTCGTCATGCAGCCAAATCCAACTATTGGAAGGCCATTACTGCTATTGCCTGGAAAGACCTGGCTGCTGAACTGCGTTCGCGTGAACTGCTTTCAGCCATGCTGGTCTTCTCGTTGCTGGTCATCCTGATCTTTAACTTTGCGCTCGAACTGGACATCGCCACGCGGCGTTCGGTCACATCTGGCGTGTTGTGGGCTACGTTCGCCTTCGCTGGAACGCTCGGCTTGAATCGCTCCATGGCCGTCGAAAAGGATCGCGGCTGTTTGGATGGTCTCCTGCTGGCGCCGGTGGACCGCTCTGCCATCTATTTCGGCAAAGTCATCAGCAACCTGGCCTTCATGCTGATCGTGGAAGCCATTGTGCTGCCAATCTACAGTGTGCTGTATAACGTCAATCTGTTCCAGCCTGGGCTGTTGATGGTCATCCTTTTGGGCTCAGTCGGATACGTTGCCGTTGGGACCCTGCTCTCCAGCATGGCCGTACAGACCCGAACCCGCGACGTATTGCTGCCCATCCTGCTCTTCCCGGTGGTTGTGCCGATCTTGATTGCCGCGGTTAAAGCCAGCGGCGGCTATCTGACAGATGCCCCCATTTCGGACATTCTGCCCTGGCTCAACCTGTTGATTGTTTATGATGTGATCTTCACCGCCATCGCTTTTATGGTATTCGATTTTGTTGTCGAGGAATAATTTTCAGAGAGCAGAGAGTAGATAATATGAGAATAGTCACTACTCTCTTTTTCCAATCTTCTATTCTCTTATCCAAAAGGAGTTATATGCAAGCCAAACCCACTTTCCTTAAAGTTCTCGATGTAGTCTCCATCATCTTGCTGGGCATATCTACCTACCTGGCGTTGGTTTTCGCCCCCACTGAAGCCATCATGGGAGAAGTGCAGCGCGTGTTCTATTTCCACGTTGCCACCGCCTGGGTCGGTATGCTGGGCTTCATCGCCGCGGGCGTTTCCGGCATCGTTTACCTGCGCACCGGTGACCTGAAATGGGACCGCATCGAAATGGCCGCTGTTGAGATTAGCCTGGTATTCTTCTTCCTGGCTATTGTGCTCGGCTCCATCTGGGCGCGCCCGGTCTGGAACACCTGGTGGACCTGGGACCCGCGCCTGACCACCGCCGCTATCACCGAGCTGATTTACATCGCTTACTTTATGCTGCGCCAGGGCATCGAAGATCCCGACCGCCGCGCGCGGTTTGGCGCCGTTTACACGCTAATTGGCGCGGTCAGTGTGCCCATCACTTTCATGGCTATTCGTCTGTTCCGCACCATCCATCCGGTGGTGATTGGCACCGAGAGCGCCGAAGCCCAGGGCGGCTTCAACATGACTGGTGATATGAAAGTGGCTTTCTTCTTCGCCCTGTTCGCCTTTACTGTCATTTTCGTCGACCTGTTCTGGAACCGCATCCGCATGGGCACGCTGGCAGACAAGGTCGAGCAACTCAAACTTAAAGTTATGCAATAAGAGGCAAATATGTTCTTTTTAGAAACCCCTCCCGATACATCCCAATATATGGTCGCCGGATATGCGATCTCATTCGGCGTGATGCTTTTATACGTCGCCAGCCTGATCATCCGTTCCCGCAATCTCAATCGTGACATGTCCATGCTCGAAGAGATGGACAAAGACAAATAACACGAAATTACCATTGTATGAACCAAAGAGTCCGCTATAATAACAGGGGACTCTTTTTTATAATGATGGATGGGAAAAGGTTTTGGCCTGGATACTTTTTATTAGCGGTGAGCATATTCATCGTTTTGACGGGAAGCGCGTTCGTTTCATTCCCGAGCTTCAACTCGCGTGCCAGGCTTGATACCCCACCCGGCCCTGACCGTTACGCCTCCATCCTTGTCGATTACATCAAACACACCTGGTGGATGAGGCGCTTCGAAAACAGATCACTCGCCTGCGAAATTATCACCGATCACGAAGGCCTTCCAACGGTAAACGAAGTCTATACCGAATGCGGCGAGGATATCGCTGACGAATGGTTCAATCAGGAACTCTGTACAGAAACCAAAACCAAGGACTGCGAAGGCTACTATTTTTATGAGGTCGACGCAATCCCGGCGCAGCGTGAAGTAGCGGTCGAACTGCCACCTGCGGAGGCCTGGGTAAACCTTGAAGATTGCTCCCCCCTGACAACCACTGCTACAAATCTATGTGAGAGCATGCCGTTGATGGTCATCACCGGCGAAGAGCCCCTACCAAACGAAGAGATCACCGGTATCGGCGGGCTGATCGATGGGCAACCCTTCACCTGTGATGACCCCTGCCATATCCGGCTCGCGCCAACAGATGAAGATGGTGTCACCGTAGAATTCTGGGCTTACTCCAGTTACGGCGACAGTAGCGAGACTTTCTCGGCGCAGGTACGTGTGGCAGAGGACAATGAGGGTAATCCCGATCAAACTTATATCTATGTCGATGTCCTCAGCAGCCAGTGGGTCGGCACTCCTGTGGCCAGTTGCGCCGAATCATGGGACGCATTCCCGCCTGTGGGAGGACCACCCTTCTGGCTGACCACGCCCAAACGCGCCGAGGATCTGAACACGGCCATCCCGTACAATTATCTGGCGGCCAATTTGATCTCGGCAGGCGTGGTAGATGCCAGCAGTTGTGAGAATGGCGGTCTGCTGTACGATACGTACGGGGCCAACGTCTGCGGCCAGGAAGCAGCCCGTCCGGAAGTCATCGAATGGCAGAATCGCTTCGACAGTTTGATCCTGGACGTCGCTCGAGAGACCGGCGTACCGGCGCAAATGCTCAAGGCGTTATTCGCGCGTGAAAGCCAGTTCTGGCCGGCCCTGTTCCAGGACAGCGATCTTGGTCTGGGCCAACTGACCGAGGACGGCGCCGACACCACCCTACTGTGGAACGCATCCTTCTTCGATCAGCTTTGCCCGTTGATACTGCCTACCGAGCGCTGCGAAAAGGGTTATCTGCACATCACGGACGAGGAGCAGGAACATATGCGTTTGGGGTTGATTAACACGGTCAACGCCACCTGTAAGGATTGCCCGCTTGGCATCGATCTTACCGAAGCGGATTTCAGTGTCAGCATTTTCGGGCACACAATGCTGGCCAATTGCGAGCAAGCCGGGCGTATCGTCCGCAACGTCAGCGGGGGCACCCCCGGAGAATTTGCCAGCTATGAAGACTTGTGGAAGTTCACCCTGGTCAATTACAATGCGGGACCTGGCTGTCTTGGGGAGGCAATACAGGCCACTGATGACGAAAACCTGCCTCTAACATGGGAAAATGTGTCGGCGAATTTGGACGGGATCTGCAGCATCGCCGCTGATTATGTGGATGACATCAGCCAATAATCGTATGAATTAATCAATCGACGGAGGCGATGATCGTCTCCGTTTTTTGTTTCCTTCCTCAGGAGTCACAACTTTCAAAAGTCAGCGATTCCGGTTTTCGCCTAAAAAATGAACCGCCAGGACCGCACACCGCAAAGTTTTTTCCTTAGTGGTCTTGCGGTGTTCGCAGTAAAAATGACTGAATAAGTAAGAGAAAAAGTCTTTTTAGCGAAGCCTGCATCTGGAGGCAGGGCAACTTTGCTGCGCCTGTGAACCTGTGCTAAACTTGTGAAATATTCCTGAAAGCGTGCCAAAGGAGTTTTCATGCTGACCCTTGTCGAGAAAATTTTATTTGTTGTCGCCGTTCTCGGCTCACTATATTTCACCTGGATGGGTGTGCGACGCATCATTAAAATAATCGGGCGCGGACAAGGTAAGCCTGATTGGGCTTTGATCCCCAAACGCTTGTGGGAGGTGGCGCTCAAGGTCGGAACCTTCCGGCCTTTGTTCCGCTTCCGACTTGGCCCAAGCCTGCTCCATGCGCTGATCGGCTGGGGCTTCCTTTACTTTATCCTGGTCAACCTGGCCGAATTTCTGCAGGGTTACATCCCGGACTACCGCTTTTTGCAAAATACCGGCGCGCTGGGCGACATCTACCGTCTGCTGGCCGACATTTTCACTCTGGCCGTGTTGGTGGGCATCCTTGGGATGGTCATCCGCCGCTTTGTGCTCAAACCTTCTGTTTTAACAGTACGAGAGTCGACCATGCTCGATCCACGCGCGCGAAAAGGTATCCGGCGTGACTCGGCCATTGTCGCGGCTTTTATCTTGATCCATCTGCTCGGGCGCTTGCTGACCGAATCCGCCTTTTTGGCGGGAGCCGGCCCGGATGCCTGGCAACCGTTTGCCACAACGGTGGCAGGCTTATTCGCCGGGATGAACGAGGGGACGCGAGTTGTTCTGGAGCACATCGGTTTCTGGCTGTCGCTCGGGTCTATCGTCGCCTTCCTGCCCTATTTTCCATATACCAAACACATCCATCTCTTTTTCTCGCCCATCAATTACCTGCTCAAGCCGGAACGCAAGTCCATCGGTCAGTTGAGTTACGTGGACTTCGAGGACGAGAGCCTCGAACAGTTCGGCGCAACCAATTTGGAGCACCTGAGCTGGGAGCAACTGACGGACAGTTATGCGTGCATCATGTGCAACCGCTGCCAGGAGGTCTGCCCGGCTTACAACACCGGCAAGGTGCTTTCGCCCGCCGCGCTGGAGATCAACAAACGCTATTATATGAACCACGAGGAAGGCACAGCCTTCGCGAACGGCGAAGACAGCAAACCCCTGACTGAGTGGGCCATCAGCGAAGAGGCCGTGTGGGCCTGCACGGCCTGCGGCGCCTGCGTGGACATCTGCCCGGTGGGCAACGAACCCATGCGGGATATTCTGGACATTCGCCGCTCGCTGGTGCTGATGGAAAACAACTTCCCCAAGCAGTTGGAAAACGCCTTCCGCGGGATGGAACGCAACGTCAACCCGTGGAGCGTCTCCCCAACCGAGCGCATGAAATGGGCCGAAGGATTGGATGTACCAACCATCGAGCAAAACGCTGATCCTGAAATCTTATGGTGGGTGGGCTGTGCTCCCGCAACTGACGCGCGCGCCCAAAAAACCGCCCAGGCTTTCGCAAAAATCCTGAACGCTTCCGGCTTGAACTATGCTGTGCTCGGGCAGAACGAACAGTGCACGGGCGACTCCGCGCGCCGTGCTGGCAACGAGTATCTGTTCTTCGAACTGGCCAGCGCTAATGTGGAGATGCTGAACGAAGTCAAGCCGCCGCGCATCGTGACCACCTGTCCGCACTGTTTGCATACCATCAAAAACGAGTATCCGGCTTTTGGCGGGGAGTACGAGGTTATCCATCACACACAGTTGATCAATGAGTTGGTTGGAGCAGGGAAGATACAGTTAGAAGTAAAAAGTGAGAAGTGGGAAGTGACATTCCATGATCCCTGTTATCTGGGACGGCACAATAAGATCGTGGATGCGCCGCGCGAAGATTTGAAAGCCACCGGATTGATCACAGTTGAGATGCCACGCCATGGTGAGAAATCCTTCTGCTGCGGCGCGGGCGGCGCGCAGATGTGGAAGGAAGAGGAAGAGGGCACGGCCTCGGTCAACCACACGCGCTTCAAAGAAGCCAAGGCCACCGGCGCGGGGACGCTGGCGGTCGGCTGCCCCTTCTGCATGACCATGCTGAATGACGCCTCCAATGCGGATGGCGGCGAGGTGGCCGTCAAGGATGTGGCCGAGATCGTGGCAGAGCAGTTAAAGTAGACAGTTGTCTATTTTTCAGAGACAAAAAGGCGGACATGCTGTCCCGCTTTTTAATTCGAAGCAACCGAGGTTGATTAGAAGCCTGTAAAATAAAGTTATCGTATCAAGATATAAGGTTGACGGTGTTAGCCCGCCAATGGAGTAATTTATACTATGAACATTCCTATACAACCAATACTTTTTTCGATACCATCAATTATCTATGTCTTTTTCCAAAGAAGAAGAAAATTAGATTGGAATTTAATTTTTAAGAATATTGGCTTGAAGGGGACACAGGCTAAATACATGGCGATTGGCCTGGGAATGGGTTTACTGACAGGCATATTAACATTGTTACTGTCAAATATCCTTCTTGGAGACATTCTTAATCAACCAAATATCGCCCAATCAGTTTACGCAGAATGGCCTCTGGGTGTGTCATCCTTCCTGCTTGCTTTCTTGAGAGAGGCTGTTTATGTCGCTCTTGGAGAGGAAATTTTCTTTCGGGGATTTCTGGGAAAATTACTTTTTAGAAAGCTTGGTTTTACAGCAGGCAATTTGATACAGTCTATTGTGTTTCTTCTTCCTCATCTGCTTCTCCTCACGATAAGTTTGCAATTATGGCCGCTGTTAATTGCACAATTCATAGGTGGTTGGATATCTGGGTGGCTTTGTTATCGATCTGACAGTATCTTACCAAGCTGGTTCGCTCATAGTCTGGGAAATGCATTTGGAGCTTTGATATTCATGGTGTAATACTATCTGCCGGCCTAACACAGTGTGCACGCGGACCCCGCGCATCGCTCCGCCAGGAGCATCTTTTGACAACTATATTTGCTGCAAGGCAATAAAACGGTAGGAGGACGAATGAATACCTACGTGATACTTTTGCGCGGCATCAATGTCGGCGGGAAAAATAAAATACCGATGTCGGATTTGAGGAAATGCCTGGATGATCTGGGATTTTCCAATGTTTCGACATATATCGCCAGCGGTAACGTACTCTTGAAATCCGACAAAGGCGCTAAAGAGATAAAAGCTCAAATTGAAGGGGCATTGCCTGAGCGCTTCAAACTTGACAATGAACTTATCAAAGTTTTAGTCTTAACTCGCGATCAATTCCAGGCCGTCATTGACAACAAGCCGGAAGGATTCGGTGAGCGGCCTGAGAAATATCACAGCGATGCAATCTTTCTGATGGATGTTGATTCAGCCCAGGCCATGTACGTATTCGATCCCCGGGAGGGAGTCGACAAAGTCTGGCCGGGTGAGGGCGTGATCTACTCGCAACGTCTCAGCGCTCAACGCACCAAAAGCCGGCTCAGCAAAATCATGGGGACATCGTTCTACAAATCCATGACCATCCGCAATTGGAACACGACCACAAAGCTGCTAAAGATGCTTGAGGAGATGGACAACCGTTAAGGATGTGGCTGAGATTGTGGTGGAAATGTTAAAAAAGACAATTATTCCTTTTCAGAGACAAAAGGCGGACGATGTCGTCCGCTTTCTTTAATTCCACAATGTCGCCAATTTATTCATCCTTACCCATTCTCTCCTGCCAAACACGCCATTTGCAGCGTACAATAACGCACCACATCCTGCTTCTCAGACGGCAGGGCGCTCTCCTCGATCTGGGCAATACGCTCCACATCGTTGAGCGCCCGGATGATGCTGACCGGCACTTCGATATTCCCTTCCGCAAACGAACTCAGGTATTCCACCGCGCCGATCAGGAAGTTTCGCATTTCATCGTCCGCACGGGCGGAGCGGAAGAACCCGGCTAGCGCCGGGGAGAGTCGCGTTCCACGCCCGATTGGAGGTTGCGCTTCAAACGAGCGCGAGGTCGAGAAGGCATACAAGGCCGTCGCCAGTTCTGTGAAACTACCCACCCGTTGGTAGATCGATTCACCCAGCACATCCCAGATAATCGCACGCCAGTGGCTGATCTGCACGGGCATCGTGAGCAATTTTCCGACTTCTGCACGCCACTCCTCCGAAACCCGCCCGGAAATTGGTCTCATAAATTCATCGCTGTCAGTGTTGAATAAGTTCCCTTGCAGCAGCACTGCCAGATCGGGGCGCAAGGTCGGCAGCAGATCGGGGATGAGAATCCCATCTTCGAAGAAATCGTTGATATCGACACCGTGCCGCCGCAGGAGCTCTCCCTGGAACAAAGGCAAAAAGTGCCCCCTCGCGTCGCTGTCTTCACGCAGCGCCACAAAGGCCGAATTGCCGGCGGGGAAGGCCGTTTCGATCCGTCCCAGGTATTCGCCGCGCCAATCCTGATAAAGGCGTAACGTATTCAGGATTTCGTAAACGGGCAAATCCGGCAATAAACGCTCAGCGACCATGCGTCCACGTTCGGCCTCGGGGAAATTCTTATGCGAGAAGCGTTCCAGCGCGCGGAACAGTCCGGTGGTCAGTTGGTTGACTCCCAGGATCATCGTCTGCGCCTGGTTGTGAGCGATCGCCCGCAACAGACTACCGCGCTTAGCAAGCGGGATGATCTCGGCGATATTGGCCAAGATCTGTTGTCCGCGCTCGACGCCCGAGCCGGGCGTGCGTCGAGAGGAAGGCCGGTCCCGCAACTGGGGCATGGAGCGCCCGATGAAATAGGAAATGATGTGGATGCCGACCACATCCTCCTCACGCCCATACAGGATGTAGCGGAAGTTGTCCGTCAGTTCCGTCAGGAAACTTTCCATCAAGGCTTCGTTCTTCCCGACCGTCAAACGCTCCAGTTCCTGCAAGCTCCTGCTCTGTGAGCCCAGGCGGCTCTCTGCAATCGTTTCGGCGGCGCGTACCAAGTCTTCGCGATGTTCCCGCTGCGCCTCTCGCACATGTTTTTGCAAACTGACAAAGTCACGCGCGCGCAAAAAACGGAGCTGCTCCGAAATATAGCTCTGGAAGGTACGCAAATCACCACCCAGGAAGACGCCCTGCAAAGGCGTCACCGCATAAGCTGTGCTCTTGCGCGCCGCTGCCGGAAGGTTGGCAGCAAAGCGGCGTCTATCTTCCTCGGTTTTTCCGAAGGCATCTAGACCGGCGACGCGCGAGTAATAGCCCCCCTGGCGCTGCATCGCCTCTCCGCTGCCCAACTTGATGCGCACCGCATCCACCACCCCGTGCTCGGCCAGCCATGAATGCGTAACGTATTTCGCTTTGTGGTACAGATGCGCGGCGTTAGCCTGCCCCACCTGCTGGCTCAAATCGGAACCGGCAATGAACACCTCGGCGATGATCTCTTTGAAGCGCTCCTGAGGGGATTGCAGCGTATGACGGCTCTGGGTGGCGTAGTCCCAAACCCGGTCGAGATAGCCGCGGATACCGCTGACCGCTTCGAGATCCTCGAACAACGGGATCAGCCATACCGGGGGAAGATCCGCAGAGTCGAAGTCCCGGCGCATCTGTTCGGCCTGGACGCGCATCTTGCGGTCGAGGGCGATCAGCGCTTCAGGTCTCGAGGATAAGCTGATTTGCAGTCCCAGGGTCATGCCGGGGTTGCCGTATTTCCCGGCGATGGTGTTGATTTCGTACATGTTGTAGGCGGTTGTGTCGATGGCGAAGGGATCGCGCGCCGTGATCAAACCCTGGTTGATGCGTGGCGTGAGCACCATGCGCTGCAAAATGTCTCGATAGCCGAGCACTTCATGCATCAGCGGCTCCGAAGCGCGATTGTTCAGAATGGCAGGGATCAGCGCGTATAACTGCTTGCGCAGCGTTTTGTTCAGTGAAAAGTAAAAATCCAGCGTGTTTCGTCGCTGCCCGCGGAGTTCGAGCATCTTGCGCTCGTAGCGGTCATTGTGCTCCCACAGCACGCGCGCCGGGTCACGGCGCAGATGCAGCCGGGTAGTCAGGCGCTGCCAGGAGGTCGTTTCGACAGAAAAGGGCAGGATGCCGCGATAGCGACCTTCCAATTGTTGCGTCAGCGTAGTGATTTCATTCAGGAGGTTGGTAAAGCGCCGGTTGTGCTGGGGCAAAACGTCGAGTTCGGATTTCAGCTCCGGCCTAACCGCGACCGTCGGGTCTACCTGCAGCAAGATACTCAAGATGCGGTTCATGCGCCGCACATTTTCCATCACAACAGCGGCCACCAGACGATGTCCCTGCCCCGACGGCCGGCTGCTGCCATCCCAGTCGCTCCAAAACGATAAAAACGGAGTCAAGGCAGTATCTGAGAATAATTGCGCGAATTCTTCACCGGCGATCAAGGTGTCGAGATCCAACAAGATTTCGTCGCCCTCTTGCTGGGAATTGATGGCCACATTCAGCCCAATATATTCCCTGATCAACTCCTGCGCCGCGTTTTCGACCATCCCGGCTGTAACCGGTTCTCTGGCGATCAAAGCTTTGATAACGGTATCAAGCGTCGCCTCGGCCTGAAGAGAATAGGCCTGGGTTGGGTGCACGGTGCGGTCATACAGGCGATACCTGAAAGCCCCCTGCCGACGCTTGAGCGAATCTTTCATGAACTCCCGTTCCAAGCGTTCGGCGAGCCAATTTCCATTTTCGTTCGATGCGCGCCAAGTCAACTCGTCGTGGACTGCCATGCGATCGAGCAAACGATTCCGGAACACATCCAGGCGTTCGGGAAGATGGGATCGGATGAATTCACGGAGTAATTGATTCCCATCGACTGATTCCAATTCCAGGGTACGACGATATGCCGGGCTGGATTCGCAAATTTGGATGAGTTGTGCCCCGAAAGCATCCCAAGCTTTCAAGAGTTCGGATGATCGGCTACGGCTCCGCTCCGGGACTTTGAAGGACACCTGCTTCCGGTTGTAACGTGCGTCTTCCTCGGCGATCAGCCTGTTGAGGTCGATCAAGAGGCGGCGGGTTTTCCCGGACAGCACCTCCGCGTTATCCACGCCGCCCAACGTCAGACGGAAGGTCTTTCTGCCCATCTCAAACCCTTTCTCGGTGCGGGCAAAAGTCGCCAGGGGCAGCATGCCAATGCCCCCGCGCGCCAGCGACGAGGCCAGCCAGTCCAGGGACAGGCCAGGGGGCAGGCACTCTACTCGCAAAAGCGGATACAGACTGCCCGTCGGCGGGATGATTTCCAGGCCAAACGGGTTGCGGTCTGATGGTAGGTTTTCAACTGCCTGCAGCAAAGCTTGCGTCCGTTCGTTTAAGATCGAGTTTCGCAAGTGCCAGTAGGCTCGGGCGGTCTGATTCGTGTTCCGGTAAAACAGGTAGCTGAGGAATATCGCGGCGATATTGGGCTGTATCTGGGAATTCAGCGCTTCAAAGCGTTGATGTACTTGCTGGTCCCGGATTTCGATAACGCATAATCTCGCCCCGGCATAGCTGTCTATTTTGGACATGGAATGCACCGTGATCACACGCTGCGCCTGCGCTTCCGTGATAATCCCCTGACAATGCAGTTCCGAGGCAATCTGGCGAACGGTTTTGATTTCAGGAAATCCTTGCACAGGGGCGACGTTCTGGTAAGCTAGATCGTCAATGACGTAAATATCGTTTTGCAGGCAGTGCTTAATGAGGCGTCGGACGTCCGCTTCTTCAAAGACCCGTCCCGTGGCGTTATGCGGATTGTTGATCGCTATCGCACCGCGCTCCGGCCAGGAGGAATCCTGCTGGCAAATGCCCTCGATCTTTTCGATGAGAGCATCCACATCCAAGCCTAAAGATGAAGTTAGTGGCACAGCATAGGTTTTCTTGAAGCACTGCTCGTACGACCAACTTAAATCTGGAATGACAACTTCAGATACGCCGCAATGTAATCCCAGGATGCTCAATGCAGTGCGAGATGAACCGCTTACTACGGTACAGGCTTCGGGAACATACTGCGTTTGTTGTTTTGTAAACGCGCTCAGGAAACTGCGCTGGAGCCGCTGGGTCCATTCAGGCTGGTGCAGGTTTTGAACAAGTAAATCCAGAAGCTTATTCACTTTTAGATCGGTGAACTCGTCAAAAATATATCCTTTCCAGGCTCGTCCGATCCTCTGCGAGAGTGCAGCCGCTTTTTCTTCAAAAGTTGTCAGAGAGTGCGGTAAGGTGTGGGAGCGGTCTTCGACCAATCTGTCGAGACGTCGTTCTACGCGCTCAGCCAAATCCGGCAATACAGTTTCGACAGTTCCTCTCAACCCCAAACCTTCAAAGGACGGTTTTTCCTTCGGAACCGAGGCAGGCCCTTCGGTCGGAAGTTCCGCCAGCCCCTCTGACAGTAGAAAATCCAGGAACTCGGCTTCCGAGGCGGAGGGAGTTCCCTTCAGGTTGAAATGCACGTTCTCAACGACACTCAACAGATCTGCATTTCCGGCCATGAATACGATGGATAAATGATGCAGTCGTTTTGCAAAGATGGCCGGTGTCAACAAACGGATTACACGCTGCACCAGCTTGGCTTCACGTGCCAGGGAAAGATGGTTGGGCGCGTTATTGGCCTCAATAAAGAACAACGGATGCTCGATGCTCATCAGGCGCAGTTTGCGCCGCGTCACTTCATCCAATGGCCCACCGATCAGCATGAAGGTTGGCAAATTGGGTTGAAGATTAAAGTAGCGTTCAACCTGCTCGCAAGCGATACCTTCATCGGAAGCTAATTCTTCAAAAAGTAAGTTGGGAATAGTTTTTAGTTGGGGCTGAAGTTCGCACTGGTAACTCAGGATACACGCAGGAGTAAATTCCAAATAGGATGACAGGGCAAACAAGAGTATCCGCAGCATTTCATGGATGCCGCCCGAGCCCAGGATAATTTCACGCACCCCAGAACCTTCTCCCGTATCATAATGTAACGGTTCCTGTTGGTCCTCCAGCCAGGTCCGAAATGCGCTGATCAGTGCATGTGGTTTCCTGCGAGAGTAGCCTCCCCGTGGCATATAAGGTGCGCTCTTATGAATCGTCCGGATCAGGAAATCAACCTTTGGCCTTTCTGACTCATCCCACCCAAGGTATTCTAAAATCGTTTCAGGAGCAGTATCGCTCAATTCCTCCCGGTGAATTTCGATGCCGAGCGCCATGCGTAAATAAGCCGATGAAAGACTCACATCCTGCACCGGATTCCCTATATGGAAATTGACCCTCTCCTCGTCTGGGATCGCCGCCGCAGTTGTGCTTTCACTGATCTCTGAAACGCGCGCCACACGGATTGGCTTCAAACGAAAGGCAGCCTGTGGTTCAGAGGGGTAATCAGCCATTTAATTCACACTTGCGCAACATTTGTCCCAGCAACGAGATTTTCAAACCGCTCATACCTTCCTATTCTTCTTTCTTGCTTTGTTTTTCCTCCAAAGCCTTTTGCATCAAACTTTGGAAAGCGCTCAAAAGTTCAGAACCCTGGGCAAGTTCTTGCGGCGTAAACGAGACAATGGTGCGCGCATTCTTCAAGTTCTGGCTGGCTTCCGCAAGGCGGGCAGCCTGGGGCGTCAACATCAGCAACTCAGGACTGCCCTTGAGCATATCCAGTTCCTCTTTCTCAAAAGCAAGGCGCATGCGGTTGCGCGTCAACTCATCTTCCAGTCCTTTCTTGGCCAGCGCCGCCTCTTTTCCAAGCACCGTACCTTTCAATTCAAATTTTTTCATCTCAAGTTCGTGTTCCATCTGCGAGATTTCTTCGTCCGCCTGGAATTTTGCCTTCGCCGCCGCTGAACGTGCCTGGTTGTTCAGTCGCTCCGTTTGCTCGAGCAATCGCGCCTGCTCTTGTTGACGCAGAGCCTCGCTGATCTCCGGGTCGGTCGGTTCCAGGGCATCGACTGCTAAGGAAATCAACTCGACACCGAATTTTTCCTGGAAAAGGGCTGATTGTTTATTCAAATGGTTCACCAACTCAGTAGACGAAAGCGCATGGATTTCGGCCTTTTCCACGAAGGCCTTGACCAATCCCTGGAGCATCAACTGGACTTCATCGGCAGCGTGCGCAGTGGCATCCTCCTTCCAGCCCCCAATGCGGATCAGGGATTGAATGTGCTCAAGCGAGGGTGCCACCGAGCCGACCAACTTTATCCGTACTTCCAGATTCCCCACCGCGGTTGCTTCAATGGTCAGCCTGATCGGGTGCGTTGTGCGTTCCAGCGGAAGACTGAAATGTCGTGGGTAAATAGGTCCCTGCCGAACGCTGATCTCTCCTCTGGATTCATAAAGCAGTATGACGTCCGGTTTCCGAATCCGATATTCGAATAGAATAGACGCGATCAACAAGCC
>JASFRG010000023.1:0-38769 GCA_050115035.1 Anaerolineales bacterium
AAACGATATGTCTATACCTTCTACTGAATTCTTCCGTTTAGATCCATTAACAGGATGCGACAACTTTCTCAGTTTTGTTGAAACGCTCAATCAGTTGTCATCAGAAGAGAGAAAGCAAAATTTTTCTATCCTTTACACCGATATGAACCACATGAGAATGTTAAACGAAACTAAAGGGCATTCTTACGGCGATTCAGTAATTCGTTGGATGGAAATTGTGTTACGGGAAGAGAGCAACTCTCCCATCTATAGAACGGGCGGCGATGAGTTTATTGTGATACTAAGAACTGGAACGCGTCAGAACTTTGAAAAGATATTGGAATGTATATTTACCCGTTTGAACAATGAAGGTGAAAAACTTGGTATTCCTGCGCCCGTAGCGCGAATAGCTTTAGTGCACTACGATGATAACAACAGTATTTCCTTGCACAATGTGTTATTCCAACTAGGCGAAGCAATGTTAGATGTAAAAACAAGAAGGGAAAGAACGATCAATATATATTGGGCGCGAGACTTGATAACATCTGATGAACGGACAAAAAAGCAAAGGATAAAAGAGGGTGAACATTCAAAAACCATATTACGTTGGATTGCAAACGATGCTATCGGCCGCGTTCTATACTTGGGGAGGTTGTTGGACGACGCCCAGAAAACATCCTTGTTAGATTCTATTTCCGGATTGCCCAACATGCGGGCTGCACTATTAAAAATGGATCAAGAGTTATGTCGTTCTATCTCATCCGTGCAACCCCTTTCAATTTTGCTCATGGATGGTGATAATCTAACCTTGTATAACAATATAAGTTATGCTACTGGCGATGATATGATTCAAAAGATTAGTTCTGTGCTCACCGAAAACTTACGACCTGGTGACTTTATTGCGCGATGGCGGACAGGTGACGAGTTTGTGGCTATACTGCCAAACACAAACAGCGAAGGAGCAATGATTGTTGGAGAACGATTCTGTTCAGCAATCAGGGAGACATCACAATCTTGGCGTATACCAACCAGCATATCCATAGGGGTTGCTACTTTTCCAAAACATGGAGAAGACACCAATACACTTGTAGATGTCGCTGAGAGCGCTATGAAAATGGCAAAGGAATTGGGAAAGGATCGGGTAATTCTCGCCAACCAATAATCTGGGTAAAACTTGAAAGAAAGAGCGCTAAAGATTCGCCAATTGATCTACAATAACCTGGTCAAACTCCAACCCATTACCTCGCTCCAAAGCCGCATCATAAGCATCGGTAGAAAGTTCGATCTTTAGTTTGTGAAGCAGTTCCTGCGCACGATCCCGAACGCTCCCGCCTCCCAACCGGTGCAGTCGGCTGGTGGGATGTTGCAGCACTACTCCAAGCAATTCCACAGCCCCTTCCAACTGATTTTCCGCCATCCGAACTCTAGCCAGATCGCACAGCAAATTGACCTGATCTCGACCCGAGCCTATTTCATCAGCGATTTTGAGACTTCGAAGAAGGTAGGTTTCAGCCTCAATGGTTTCATTCAATGAAAGGGCCATTTGTCCCAAATATTTACAAGCGTTAGCAGTTCCCCAACGATAACCAACAGCCTCCGACGTTCTCAGACATTGCAGATAAATTTCCCTAGCCTGCGCATGTTCACCAAGAGCGAATGCTGCATGGCCTAGAGTCACAAGAGTTAATATCGAGACCATCCCCTCACCAAGCTCTTCGTAAAGATTCAGACTTGATTGGGCAACGCTCCTCATTTCAGCGTAGTCTCGTTTTGGCGGATTAGCCACACTTAGCTTATAAAGCGAAAAAGCCAGCAGCCATTTATCGTTCAGCCTAGTAGCAATGTCGAGCATTTTCCGTGCCACTTTCTCCCCCTCATCGTAACGGGTGAGGAAGTCGGCAGCCAAATTCAGACTGCCCAGTGCAAGAGCCAACTCGAAGGGGCGGTCCATTTGTTCGAGAATATCAACGCTTTCTTGTGCCAGGTTGTAACCACGACCTGCAAACCCAAGCCATGTCTTGAAAAATCCCTGATGAGCTTGCGCGAGCGCCTTCACAAATTCAGTTGCCTCGTCTGTACGCCCTGAAGAAAGCGATGTTACTGCTTCCCTGAATAGCTCCTCACCTCCATGATTCCAACCTCGAAACCAATAGACGAGCCAGAAACTATTTACGAACTTTAGTATCTGCGGAGCATTGGCCTGCTCGACTCGATAGCGCCATGCAGTTCTTATATTCTCCAGATCGGCGTTAATCTCAGTGAGCGCTACTTTTTGCCTGTGATCTCTCAAATGCTCCCAACGCTGCGCCATGAAATTCGCGAAGTAGGCGGCATGTGCTTCCATAGCAGAGATGCCGTTCTCTGGTGTCTCCTCAAGCCGCTCCTGAGCGTACTGCCGCAATAATTCATGAATCTCGAAACGCCTGGAGATTGGATCGTGACGGAGGAATGATTTGTTGATAAGTCCAGCCAGCAATTGAAGGGAAGCTCCCGTAACCTCCTGCCCTGCCTTACGAGTAAAGCCACCTCGAAACACTGAAAGACGCATCAACGTCTCTCTTTCGGTCTGGTTCAACAACGACCATGACTGGTCAAACACAGCTCGTATGCTGTGGTGACGTTCAGGTACATCCCGCATCTCTGAGGTCAGGATATCGAGGCCTCTTTGGATCTCATTAACAAGTTCGTTGGGGGACAAAACGCTCATCCAGCCTGCAGCCAACTCAATCGCCAAAGGCATTCCTTCCACCAACTTACAAATATCCGTCAGTTGTCTCATATCATCCACGTTTGGATCGAATTCGGGCTGGATACGTCGGATGCTGTGCAAGAACAATTCTATGGCGTCATGTGCCTGCACTTCGGCAGATGTCTCTTGGCTAGGGAAGTCCATGCCTGTAATACTAAGCACCGTTTCACCATGCAATTTCAGGTTCTCGCGAGAAGTGACGAGAATCTTTACATTGGGTGCCCTTTGTAAAATCTCGGCAACAATATCCACGCCATCAGGCAAGTGCTCAAAGTTATCCATCACCAATAGAAGTTGTCTCCTTCGCAGATGGGACAACAGCTGCTCAATAGGTGCTGCTTCGGTCGAAAGAGGGAATCCCATCGCTTCAGCAATGGCCTGAACGATATGCTTGGCGGAGCTGATTGGAGCCAGCGGCACGAAGAAAACTCCGTTCTCGAATTCATCGCGCAGGTCGCTTGCAGACCGCAGAGCAAGGCGCGTCTTGCCGATACCACCAGTGCCTGTCAGACTTAGTAATCGCGTTTCGTCCAGCAGTCGGCAGATCTCAGCCAAGTCCTCAGCCCGGCCGATAAAGGGCGTCGAATCAGCAGGCAAGGTTTGCGTAGACTTGAACTCAGCCTTCCGATCCTGGTCCAACAGGCCCAGTTCTTTTGCGCGCTCGACAGCTTGCCGACGGTTCTTCACGCCTAATTTGCTAATGATTCTCCCAACATGACTCTTAACCGTAGTTTCAGCCAGATGGAGGCGATCTCCGATCTCGCGGTTTGTCAGACGCTTGACAAGGAGCGTCAGCACCTCCTGTTCTCGCCAGGTCAGGTCTTCAACAAAAATTTTATCTGGGGGTAAATTGTGGTCATGCACGATAGTTATCTTTTGATTTTCTTTCAAGGCTTCCTAATACTAAATGGATTATATCCGACAGGATGCTTAGCGGTGACTATCTACTTTTTTCATACCAAAAGAAGGATGACAATCAACCCTTGTCAACTTATAGTGAAAGCACGAGTTCAAAATATCTTATTCAAAAGGAGAGAACAATGGCTAAACTTCTCGTACACCACAAAGTTCAGGATTATTCAGCATGGCGCAAGGTTTTTGACGAGGACAATCAGAGACGGGAGGAATACGGTTCCACTGGAGTTCAGGTACTCAAGTCAGCCAGCGATCCGAATGATCTCACAGTCATCATGGATTACCCCTCGGTTGACGCGGCGAAGGCTTTCGCCACATCGGACGACCTCAAGGAAAAGATGAAAGGCGCGGGCGTTATTTCCCAGCCCGAGATGACTTTCCTCGTCGAAGCTTGATTTTATTGAACGAAAAGGACACCCGGGCTTAAAACCCTGGGTGTCCTTTTCGTTTCCGATGTTTTGAATTAATTTCCCCGCTTCGCCAACTCCATCGCAATCTGTTCCTGATCAACTGGAAGTGAATCTACCCTGACACCGACCGCGTTGTAAATTGCGTTCGTGATGGCAGGCGTGGTCGGGATGCTGACGATCTCGCCGACGCCCTTGGCGCCGTAGGGCCCGTCCGCGGTGGGATGCTCGACCACGATGGAGGTGATCTCCGGTGTATGTACGATGGAGGGCATGCGGTAACGCGCCAGCCGATCGGTGACCGGGTAGCCGTCCTCCACGATGAACTTTTCGGTTAGAGCATTGCCCAGGCCCATCATGACGCCGCCCTCCACCTGTCCTTGCAAACCGAGCGGGTTGACGGCGGTGCCGACGTCGTTAGCAGCAATCACGCGTAAAACTTTTACTTCGCCGGTCAATGTGTTGACTTCCACTTCGGCGGCCTGGGCTGCAAACGAGAAGGCGAAGTGCATGTCACCGCCCGTGCCGAGCGGCTGGGTCTTGGGGGCTTCATACTCATATAACGTGCGTGGCTGCTGTCCCATGGCTTTCATTTCACGGGCAACATCAGAATAGGAAAGTGTCGTCCCGTTGACATGCACATTCCCGTTCTCGAAGCGGATTTGCTCGGGCGGGATATTGTACTTTTCAGCCATCGAGCGCGAAATGGCTTCACGGAGTGTGATGGCAGCGTAGCGGGAAGCATTGCCGGTTACATATGTCTGGCGGGAAGCCGTGGTTGGACCGCCGTTGGGGGTCAGGTCGGTGTCCATGACCAGCACTTTGACCTGCTGCGGTGGGACAGCCATCTCTTCGGCCACAGTCAATTGCATGACTGAGACCAGTCCCTGACCGAGTTCGGCAGCCGAGCTGCGCACTTCGAAGGTGCCGTTATCGTACAGTTCTAGTTCTGCGCCAGATTTGTCCGGAGCGCCGCCGCCCAGACCGGTGTTCTTGTAGGCCGCGGCAACACCCCAGGAACGCACCAAATGTTCGGCACCGGGAACAGGTTGAGGCTTAAATGGATGCGGATTCAGTTTGCGCATCTCTGCGTCGACTTTATCGATACATTCGGTCAGTCCCACACTGTCACGCAGCAACTGTCCGGTATTGGTGATACTGCCTACGTGCAGGGCATTCATGCGGCGAAACTCGATCGGGTCCATACCCAACGTTTCGGCCATCCTGTCCATCATGGTTTCAACAGCGAAGGCCGACTGGGTGACGCCAAAGCCGCGGAAGGCCCCGGCGGGCGGGTTGTTGGTGTACATGGCGTAGCAATCGGCACGCACGTGCTCGATATCATACGGGCCGGCCGAGTGCGTAGTGGCGCGCGTCATGACCTTCTCACCCAGCGAAGCATACGCACCGGTATCGCCGTATAGCTCGGTTTCAGCGGCCACAATGGTGCCATCCTTCATCGCGCCGATCTTGACCTTGATCTGCGTGGCATGGCGCTTCGGATGCACCACCAGGCTCTCGTGGCGGTCGAAGAGCAGTTTGACCGGGCATCCGGTGACGTTCGCCAGCATGGCCGAATGGATCTGCCCCATCACGTCTTCCTTGCCACCAAAACCGCCGCCCATCAACTGACCGACGATGCGCACGCGCTCTTCGGGCCAGCCCAGCACACGCGAAACCTGGGTACGGTCCTGATAGGGGATCTGCGAGCCAACGTACACTTCCATGCGCCCGTCTTCGAGCGGTACAGCGATGCTGCACTCCGGTTCCAGGAAAGCATGGTCGGTGATGGCGGTGTGGAAAGTGTGCTCCATGACAACATCCGCTTTGGCAAAGCCTTCGTCCATATTTCCCTTGCGGACCTTGATGTGCTTGAGCAAATTGCCGGATTCGTGCAACTTGGGCGCGTCCGGCTGATAGGACTGGACCGCATCCTTGATCACGGTCTGTGGCTCGAACTCCGCTTCGATCAAGGCGACAGCCTGCTCGGCGATCTCCTGCGTTTCCGCCGCGACGATCGCCAGCGCATCCCCGACATAACGGACACGTTCCCCAATCCCGACCATAACCGGCCAGTCGAAGACCACCAGTCCGTGGTTGTGTTCGGCAGGGATGTCGTCAGCGGTTAAGACCGCTACTACACCGGGCAACTCTTTGGCTTTGCTGATATCAAGGCTTTTCAATATTGCATGTGGCACACCCGCCCGACGTACGTGAGCGAACAGCATATTATCGAATTCCAGGTCGTCGGTGTAGAGCGCATCTCCGGTGACCTTCTCTATCGCATCCGGGCGAATCTTGTTTCTGCCCACCACCTTATGTGCGTTGATAGAATCTGGGATCTTCGGCGGTGATATCGGCTCACCTGTCCGTAAAGCCTTGGCGGCGTCCATGATGGCGTTCTCAATAGTGGGATAGCCCGCGCAACGGCAAAGCGTGTCCTTCAACGCGTGACGCAATTCATCTGACGATGGATTGGGATTGCGTTTGAGCAACGCATAGGATGTCAATATCTGGCCGGGGATGCAGAACCCACACTGCACCGCGCCATGTTGCACAAAGGCATCCTGTAAGGGGTGTAAGATCAACTTGCCATCTTCTGATTTGGCGAGGCCTTCGATGGTCAAGATGTTCTTTCCATCCGCCCGAGCAGCCGGGTAGACGCATGAAAGTGTCGGTTCACCATTCACCAAAACGGTGCAGATGCCACATTCAGCCTCTTCGCAGCCGATCTTGGTGCCGGTCAACTTCAGGCGTTTGCGCAGGGCATCCGCCAGGGTCTCGGTAGAATTTACTGTAAGAGATTGTTGCTGTCCATTTACGGTTAAAGAGATTTTGTTTTCCATAATTCACTTCCTAAATACTTCGGTGGTCGAGTAGCCTCGAGCGATTTTCGAGAGGCATATCGAGACTACCACTTATCAAGTTACTTTTGTTCCTAATCAAACTTTCTGGTCTCGATACGTCCCGCGACGATCACGCGGGCCTACTCGACCAGCGAGTTCCTATTTCGCTAGTTCCCAGGCGGTTGCGAGCGTATCTTTCAATAAACTTTTCACCAGATGATAACGATACTCCGATGTGGCCCGCATGGCGCTGGTACGGAACGAAACTTCCGCGACCAAGGCATCCAACATGGAATTGTAGGCTTCATCGGAATAAGGCTTTCCGGCAATCGCGGCTTCTAATTTGCGAGCACGGAAGGGGACCGCACCACCCGGCCCCACCGCAAGTCGGATCCTGTTAATCGTATCGCCATCACGCTCCAACCATACGGCCAGATTGATGATCGGCAGAGCCACACCTTGCGGACGCATGATGCGTTTGAAACAGGAGGCCTGCCCGGACTTTTGTTGCGATACGTAAAATCCAACAATGATCTCACCGGGCTTTAATGAGGACTTGCCAGGGCCAAGGAACAACTGCGGCAAGGGCAAAAAGCGCGCACCCTCCGCGTTGGCAACTTCCGCCTCGGCCTCCAGGCTCATCAGAGCGATGGTCCCATCCGCGGCGGGCAGGGCATGCGCGACATTGCCTCCCAAGGTAGCGACATTTCGCACCTGGGGTCCCCCGACCAGGTCACAGGCCTCGATCAAGGCTTGGGCATGAGTAGCAACCAGCGGATCCCGTGCGATGCGCGAGAGTGGCACGCCGCCCCCAATAAATAGACGCTCGTCCCGGATTTCGAGAAGTTTCATCTCCGGGATCTCAGTCAAATCTACAATTGTGTGGACGGGGGAATGGCGGCCCTGCTGCAGATCTAGCAAAATGTCCGTCCCACCGGCAAGTGGAAGCGCCGGCCCGGGACCGGACGTGAGCGCAGTAACGGCTTCTGATACAGATGTAGGGCGCAGGTATTGCTGCCAAAGGTTCATAGGTGGAACGACCTCCTTCGTAAGGACGGCGGCACTTTTCGAGGGCGACAGCCCACGCCGCTGAAGGGTACTCACCCGCAGCGACCACCGAACCAATGGTGATTTTATTGTAGCATTAATTATTAAGTAACGAATTAATTCGTTACTACATCTTTTACTCCTGCCATCAACAGACCAAGTTTTTCCGGTGTAGCCTGTTCGCGTGGGAGGATGTCCATAATCTGACCTTCATAGATAACCGCAATTCGGTCGGAAAGCGCAAGGATTTCATCCAGATCTTCTGAGATGAGCAGGATAGCAGTGCCTTCCTTACGCTGCTCGATCAACTGCTGTCGGACGTATTCGGTGGCACCGATGTCCAGACCGCGCGTGGGCTGGGCTGCAACGATGGCACGCGGTTGGCGTGAGAGTTCGCGTGCGATGACTACTTTCTGGATGTTGCCACCCGACAGGTTCTTGGCCAGTGTCTCTTGGGAAGGAGTTTTGACCTGGAATTGTGAAATCAATTTTTCACTGTGACGGGAAATTTCGCCCAGGTTGAGGAAACCGGAACGCGAGTATGGTTGCTTATGATGCTCGCGCAGAATCATGTTTTCAGCAATTGTAAAGTCTTTGATCATACCGTCGCGCATGCGTTCTTCCGGGATGTAGGACAACATGCGTTCTGTCAGCTCAGCGGGCAAAAGATTGGTGACATCTTCCCCCTCCAAGCGGATGATTCCATCCGTGACTTTTCTCAAGCCGGTAATTGCCTCCGCCAATTCGCGCTGACCGTTGCCCGAAACACCAGCAATTCCCAGAATTTCACCCGAGTGCACATCCAGGCTGACGCCACGCAGGCCGGGCGTACCGCGGTCACTGCCGCAGGAGACATCGGTGAGTTGTAAGCGAGCTTCGCCGCGCTGCACTTCGCCACGGTCAGGCGCAAAGCCGACTTCGCGCCCCACCATCCAGTTAGCCAGATCCTGTTTGGTGGTTTCGGAGGTCAGTTTGGTGCCAATCATGCGACCATCGCGTAACACGGAAACGCGGTCGCTGATATCAATCACTTCGTGCAGTTTGTGGGAAATAAAAATAAGGGCGTGCCCATCCTGAACCATTTGCCGCATGATGACGAATAACTCGTCTACCTCCTGCGGAGTGAGCACAGCCGTTGGTTCATCAAGGATGAGTAAGGCTGCCCCGCGATAAAGGGCTTTGATAATTTCGACGCGCTGCTGTTGACCAACCGAAAGTTGCCAGATATAGGTATCCGGGTCGATTTTCAAGCCATAAATGTCAGCCAGTTCGAGGATTCGATTTGAAACACGATCAAGGTCAGTGATGAAGCCGCGCGAGGAAGGCAGTCCCAGGGCTACATTCTCTGCCACGGTCAGCGACTCTACTAGCATGAAATGTTGGTGGATCATACCGATGCCCAAGTTGATGGAATCGGTTGGAGAATCTATCGTAACGGGTTTCCCGTTGAGCAGAATCTCACCCCCGTCGGGATGATACAGGCCATAGAGAATCTTCATCAAAGTGCTCTTGCCAGCGCCGTTTTCACCCAGCAAGGCATGGACTTCACCAGCTTTAACATCGAAATCAACCCGATCATTGGCAAGTACGCCGGGAAAGCGTTTGGTGACTTTTCGCAACTCAAGATGATCTATACGGGCCTGGCCGGAGGGAAGGAAATTCGCTTCTGCCATCAGGTAGCCTTTCTACTCTCTACGGTTATTCTGAAAAAGCCTGACGGCTCAACACACAGGAACCGTCAGGCTGGATATCAAATATTATTCGCCCAGATCAATGGTGATCGAGCCATCGATGATACCCTGAACGGTGTCGTCGGCCAAAGTTTGGACATCTGCGGGAACAGTGTAATCCGGGTTGTATTCGATGACCTCACCATCATTCTCAAGGTTGATGGTGAAGGACTGACCACCCAGCGTGCCGTTGTCAATCAAGTCAAGAATCTCATTGAGCACAACTTCCCAGTGGTAAACCTGGCTGGCAACCACGATGGAGGGCGCCAGGGAGGTCTGGTTGGACTGCGTGCCAAACCAAAGCGCATCGTTTTCTTCAGCCACACCAATCGCACCGACAACCATTTGAGCTGTGCCGGTCAACACATCCGCGCCAGCGGATACATGCGTGTTTGCAGCTTCAGAGGCCAGCGCTACATCTGAGAATGAACCGATATAGTTAACGTTAACCTGAACATTGGGGTTGGTTGCCGCAACACCGGCTTTGAAGCCGTCCACGTATAACTTGGCATCACCGGTTTCAATCGGCCCAACCACACCGATCACATCACTGGTTGTCAGGCTGGCTGCAACCACACCGTTGACATATCCACCTTCTTGCGAAGCAGCTTCATAGGCAAAAATGTTCGGTTGACCAAAAGTATCCACGGTAGTGCCCCAGGCAAAGCTGGTCTCCGAGAAGTCGGGGGCAATTTCCTGCAGGGATGAACCGTACTGCGAACCATGCGCAATCACCAGGTCGAAGCCCTGAGATGCATAGTCACGGATTGCAGCGGCAGCATCGTCCACTACAAACATATTCTCAGAGTAGACAATCTCGAACGCAGACTCCCCGCCCTTCTCCTCCTGGACGCGCAGCAGAGCATCGTACATGCTCTGGCTGAAGGCCAGGTCATTGATGGCGCTGGGCATCACAACCGCCACTCGGAAAGGCTCTTGAGAAGCGGCAGGTTCCTCAGGCATGGCAGGTTCTTCGGTAGCAGGTGCACCACAGGCAGTAGCTAACAGGGCAAGCAGGACGAACAACACATATAGGCGTACATTTTTCTTCATTTTTCTTCTCCTTTTCAAGCGTTTATTTGATTAACCGTTATGCACAACCGACAAGTTTTTGTCAACACACCTCCTGATTTAATTCAATCTTCCCGCTCGAATGGCTTTGTCAAAGCGGATGGGCTGCGAACCCTCGAAACGGACGCAACCAACACCAATATTGTCAACACATAGGGCATCATCACCGCAATATCAGGTGGAATGGGGATTCCCAGCACCTGGATCCACAACTGCAGCGAGTTAACCATGCTAAACAGCAATGCGCCGCCCAGCACGCCCCAGGGACGCCAGCCTCCAAAGTAGACCAGCGCCACAGCGATAAATCCAAGACCGCTGGTCATATTTTGCTGGAAGACGTTCAACAATGCGATGGACATGGACGCCCCTGCTAGCCCAGAAAATGTCCCACCCAGTACGATCGTAAAATACCGAACACCTGCTACCGATACCCCCAGCGAATCAGCTGCTTCGGGGTTTTCCCCCACCGAGCGGATTTTCAATCCAAGGGTAGTCTTGTTCAGCACAAACCAGCTTATCGGAACCAATGCATACGCCAGGTAAACCAGAATATTCTGGCTGAAGAAGATCTCTCCCAAGCCGGGGATGTCACTCAAGAAGGGAATATATATTTTCGGAAAACCTTTGACAGTCTCAACCGTGCCCAGCATCTTTTGAAACAGTAAGTCGCTCATCCCCAACCCAAACAAATAAAATCCAATCCCGCTGATACCCTGCTGCGCCTGCAGATTGACGGTCACGAATGCCATTGCTAACCCCATGATGGCCCCCACCAACATGGCAACTAGCAAAGCCAGCCATAGATTACCGGTAGTCAACGCAACGTAGAAGGCAGCAAAAGCGCCCAGAAGCATCTGGCCTTCCACACCTAAATTGAGTACACCACTGCGCTGACCGAAAGTCTCGCCGATAGCCGCATACAGGTAGGGAGTCGCCAGACGGATTCCAGATGCCAGGATGCCGATTAATACCGTGACGGAGAAAAGATCGGAAATCATGCATCCACCTCCATCAGCTGTGGAACATCAGAATCAGGATCGGGCGGTGAATCATCTTCCTTAGCGGCAGCCAGTCTTCGTCTTTGTCTGCGGCGGCGCCAGATCTCGCTGCTGACGACAAAGACCACCACCAGTCCGTTCAAGGCAATCACCAACGCCGAAGGCACCTGTACCACGCGCTGCATGCTATTGGCACCCACCAACAATGCGCCGAATAAAATCGAGGCTGGAATCGACCAGATCGGGTGCAACTGTCCAAACAAGGCAGCCACAATACCGTTGAAGCCGGCGCTGCCAGTAAATCCTGAAGCGGAGCCATCCGTGATCATACGGTAGTTGACACCATAAACTTGGACGGCACCGGCCAACCCCGCAAAGGCACCGCTCAAGAGCAGTGACAAGACCACATAACGTTTGACGTTGATACCAGCATAACGAGAGGCGTGCGGGTTTTGTCCCACCGCGCGGATACGATATCCCAACGTGGTGCGCCACAACAAAACATACACCAGGACGGCCAAGACAACTGCAATAAGCGCGCCCAGATGCAAACGTGTGGGAACCAAACGCGGCAAGCGGAAAGTTTCCGGCAGACGGGCAGTTTGCGGAATCTGAGAAGCCAATTTCGCCTGCGCTGGGTCGATCATCGGTCCGCGCAGCATGAAGTTCATGAACTGAACCGCGATAGCGTTCATCATGACCGTACTCAAAATTTCGTTGACGCGGAAATATGCTTTGAGAAAACCGGGGATGCCGCCCCAAATCGCCCCACCGATGAACCCAAATACCATCGCAAGAACGATAACAAGCCAGCCTGGCAATTCAGTGAACGTCAACCCCACCCAGGTTGCCAGGATCGCCCCAACAATCATCTGCCCCTCGCCACCGATGTTGATCACATCGCCGCGGAAGGAGATACAAATTCCTAGCGCAACCAAAAGTAAAGGCGTCGCCTTGACCAGGGTTTCCGCAAAGGCATTGGTGCTGCCAAAGGCGCCATCCCAGAGAGCGCTGTAAGCTTCAATGGGATTTGCCCCCAGCAGCAAAAGCATCACTGCGCCAACAGCTAATGCGGCCAGCGTAGCTATCACTGGCAACAAAGCATCGAACAAGCTGCTAAGTCGAGATCGCATCGATTCCTTGCCTCCTCAATTTCATACGGTAAACAACTCTTACTCTTCTAAATCAGAGCGTATTACTAACTCCATGCCTGTACCAGACTCAGTCGCAATAAATCATCATCAAAATAGTTTGCGCCGAGAGCCAAAGGCACATTTTGTTTGCTGTAAAATGCTACCTGCAACGCCAGAACAGTATCCCCTGAGCTTTTCCTCAGCGTTTTTTGCGTATCCTCATCTACCAACACCGAGCGGATTTCTGTGATCGCAAAAGCGATATTTTGATGGCAATAGCGGCTCAGGATTTCGCGGATGTGAAGCTGCCCGTCAATTTGATCAACAGGTTCTCTAAGAAAAGAAACCGGGACAACATTATTCGCCAGAATGACGGGGTGATCATCGGCATAAAATAAGCGCATCAAAGATAACAGCTCATCGCCTGGATCTATCGCCAGGGCAAGTGCTTCCTTATCTGTTGAGATTCTCTTCTCTATAACTATTGATTTGATGGTGGGTTTATAACCGTTGGTTTCAATAATGCGCGAAAAATCCCACAAGTTTCCTAAATGCGCATTGATTTCGCGAACTCTACTATTGACATACGTTCCATCCCCCTGTTTGCGTAGAATCAGACCGTTGACCGCCAGCTTGGCCAGCACAGTCCGCACCGTTGCCCGGCTGACGCCAAATTCCTCAGATAACTCACTCTCAGAGGGTATGCGATTCCCAGGAGCATAGGTGCCATCTCGGATGCGTCCGCGAAGGAGTTCTTCTACCTGCTCTGCGATCGACTTCGTTTGAATTAAGCCCATGTCAAATAGTTGTTAGTGGACAATCGTCTGACGTTTACATCTATTTTGTACCATAAATCACAAACTGTTTCAAGTGCTTTTTGGATTTATTAAGCTTTGGAATATTCTGGGCGGGATGGAATATCCCGCCCAGGTTCTATAATCCGCGTTCGCCGCGAATATAAGGATTGCCCAGTGCAGCCGGGGCGCCCAATCGCTTGCGGATGGCCTCGCGCGATCCTATCACCAGCACGATCACGGTAAAAGCATACGGCAGCATCTGCAAGAAGAAGCCCCAATAGGGATTGTAATAAAAGGGGTTGTCAAAGCCGAAGAGCGTCAGCGGTCCCTGGATATCCAGGATGAGACGCCGCAGCGCACCGAAGGCATACGAACCCACCGCCGCGCGAACCGGGTCCCATTGCGCAAAGATGACCAGCCCGATAGCGATCCAACCCTGGCCCGCGGTAGTCAACTCGCTGAACCAGCCCGGCGCTACCGCCAGACTTATGGTTGCTCCCGCCAAACCAGCCAGCATCCCACCAACGAAAACATAAGCATAACGCATGCGGAATACGTTGATGCCCAGCGCATCCGCCGCTGAGGGGTACTCACCCACTGCACGGAGATGAAGACCAGGGCGAGTACGATTGATGTAATACCAAGCCAATGGAATCATCAGGTAGCCAATGTAAACCAAAATACTTTGTCTTGCAAAAAACACCGGACCCAGCAGTGGGATTTGAGACAACAGCGGAATCGAAAAATTGGGCAGCAAAGCGACAGTACCAGCCTTGCTCAACCCTTCCCCTAACACCAGACTGATGCCTGTGCCGAGAAAAGTCAAAGCCAGGCCGCTGACAACCTGGTCAGCCTGAAGCGTGATGGTGATAAATGCGTGCACCTGGCTGATAAGCCCGGCAAAGAACATGGCAACCAACAATCCCAGCCAGGGATTGCCGGTCGCAATCGTGGTACTGAAGGCTGACATGGCGCCGATCAGCATCATGCCTTCCACACCCAGGTTGAGCACGCCCGCGCGTTCCGCAAAAATCTCGCCGATAGTGGCAAAGAGCAACACGGTTCCAGTAGCAACGCCCGCTTGTAAAATGATGATAAGGTCCATGTTCTACTCCTCCACCCCGGCACGAACGATACGTACACGATAACGCAGCAAGAAGTCACTGGCGATCAAACAGACCAGGATGATGCCTTGGATCATCTTGGGCACGCCGGAGGGCTGAATCTCACGCCCCGCCAACAGCAGTGCGCCAAACAGCACCGATACCACAATGATGATTCCCGGGTGCAATTTGGATAACCAGGCCACAATGATGCCAGTAAACCCATACCCGGCTGCAATCGGGGAGGTTTGCAAACGATGCACTACCCCTGAAATTTCGCTCATGCCACCCAGGCCTGCCAATGCGCCTGAGACCATCATGACCAAAATCGTGTTGCGTGAAATATTAATACCCGCATATCGTGCTGCCTGCGGATTATCACCGATCAGGCGTATTTCATATCCCCAACGGCTACGATAGATCAATAACCACAACACAAAAGCCGCAGCAATGCCCAAGAGCAATCCTGCATGAGTGGTCAGCCCACGAAGGATGGGGAATGTTTCTGCATAATCTAGCAGACGAGGCAGCCAGGCTGTTTTCGGGAATCTGGGACTCATCTGGAATCCGCCTTCGGACCAGACCCCAAATATCCAGAAATTGATCCAGGAAATCGATATGTAATTCAGCATCAGCGTGCTGATGATCTCGTTTACGTTGAACTTAGCCTTCAAAAAGCCAGGGATGAAACCCCATAACGCGCCCGCCAGCATCCCCGCTACCATCATAACCGGCAGGAAAATCCAGGCTGGTGTTTCAGCGGGCAATAGTGGGGCAAGCACCACCGCGCTGGCACCGAAGGCGCCCATAATGAACTGTCCTTCTGCGCCGATGTTCCACAATTTCATACGGAAGGCAACCGAACAGGCCAGCGCTGTCATCAAGATAGGCGTAGCTTTTACCAACGTATCAGAGATGACGCCCAAATTTCCAAAGGAGGCGCGTGCGATGTGTGCGTATGAGGCGAACGGGTCTCCCCCTGCAAAGGAAATCACAATCCCGCCCAGGATCAATGCGATCAAGATCGCTCCCAGGGAAACAGCTAGCGGATACCAGCGTGGGGGTTCTGTCAGACGTGGTTCGAGTTTGATGCGGAGGGAGCCGGTACGAGGTCCGGATTGAGGCGAAGTGGTTTCAGTCATGCGACTACTCCCTTTTCGATTTTTTCCAGCGGTGTGCCGGTCATCATCAGACCAATCGTTTCCACAACCTCATCGGTCGGTTCCTCAAGGCCCATCTGAATTTCTCCCATAATGTGACCTTCATAGATGACATAGATCCGATCGCTGAGCGAGAAGAGTTCTTCTAACTCCTCCGAGATGAGCAACACCCCGGAGCCTGCATCCCGCTGTGCTAACAGCAGCCTGTGAACGCCTTCGATCGCACCAACGTCCAAACCACGCGTTGGTTGCACAGCGACCATAAAGGCTGGTTCGCCGGAGATCTCACGCGCCAGGATCACGCGCTGCAGGTTGCCACCCGAGAGCAAACGCACCGGGGTCTCAACGGTTGGGACGATAATGTCATAAGCTTCTTTGAGTTCTTTTGCAAAGCGTCCGGCCTCATTCATGTCTAACAACCCACCGCGAGAAATAGGTGGCTTGCGGTAACTTTTCATAATGACATTGTCTGTCACGCTCAAGTTCGGAGAAGAACCAACATGTGTGCGATCTTCGGGTACATAAGCCATACCGCGCTGAATGCCATACAACGTTGAACGGTTGCTGACCGGTTCGCCGTTCAGATGCACTTCACCTTGCACACACTGTCGCAACCCGCTGATAACCTGTGCCAGTTCACGCTGACCGTTCCCGGCCACTCCGGCCACGCCCACGATCTCCCCCGCACGCACATTCAAGGACAAGCCACGTAAGGCAGGCAGACCTTTGTCGTTCTCGGCATGCACATCCCTCACATCCAGCACCACATCACCTGGCTTGCTGGGTTGCTTCTCAACACGGAAGACCACGTCCCGACCGACCATCAAGCGCGCCAGGTCTTGTGTGGTGAGCCCTTTGGCGGACTCGCCTGTGGCGGTAGCCTTGCCTCGCCTGAGAACGCTGATGCGGTCTGCAATCTCGGCTACTTCATTAAGTTTGTGACTGATAAAGATGATGGATTTGCCCTGCTCGGTCATCGAGCGCAAAGTCTTGAACAGATCCTCGATCTCCACCGGAGCAAGGACCGCGGTCGGTTCATCCATAACGAGAACCTGCGCACCGCGATATAGCATTTTCAGCAATTCAACACGTTGCTGCTCCCCCACCGACAACTGCCAGATCTTGGCACGCGGATCAACTTCCAGACCAAACTTTTTTCCCAATTCTGCGATCTTTCCATCGTACTCGTTCAGGCGCATCAGGAAACGCGGATCGTCCAGGCCAAGCAACACGTTCTCGGTCACGGTTTGAGATGGGACGAGCATAAAATGCTGGTGAACCATGCCGATTCCAGCATTAATGGCATCGCGCGGCGATGAAAAGTTAACTGTTTTTCCATTGATTTGAATAATACCTGCATCAGGTTTATATAATCCGGCCAGTACATTCATCAGCGTACTTTTACCGGCACCATTTTCCCCTAACAAAGCGTGGATTTCACCAGGTAATAAATCAAAATCCACGTGGTCATTTGCCAGCACGCCGGGAAAACGTTTGACAATGCCACGCATGGCAACAACAGGTGGGAGCGTCGTCTGGTTAGAAGTAGCCAAGGGTCTCTCCTCTGTGCTCTTAATTAACTTGATTATGTCACATTAGCTAAGTTATGCAAGAGTGGTCCAAAGCTCAAATGTGATCTGGTCATGATAGAAAGGCCAGGACTCGGATAAGCCCTGGCCCAAAACAAACTAGATCTTACTCAGGCAATTCAGCGGTAATGCCCTCAGCCCACCATTTCATACAAACGTCAATACTGCATGGTAGACCAAACTCGGGGAAGGCATCCAGGTCAACCTGCTCGAGGCTCTGACCTTCGGGCAAAACTACATTGCCCTGATTGTCCATGATCGGACCGGTGAACACATCGAAGCGGGTGAATTCGCCAGCTAACATCTGATCCAGGATATCGCGAACTTCCTGCACAACCTCATCGGGTAGTTCGACAACTCCGGGTGTCAGTTCCTGGCCTTCCATGAAGCCATACAACCCAAGTGCACCGGTTTCGGCATCGAAGTAGTCCCAGCCAGGGGTATAGGTGCCGTCAATTGTGCCCTCTGTAATACGGACATATTCGGGGCCCCAGACCCAGTAGGGAGCGGTTAGGCAGCGTTCCACCTTGCAGGAGCCGTACCAGTCATAGGTAACGCCCCATTTGCCTTTTTCCTGCGCGACGTCAGCAACAGCCGGAGTATCGGCACCGGTGAAGACCACCTGAGCGCCGGCGTCGAACAGCGAAGCAGCCGCTTCCTTCTCGATGATCGGATCGTGCCAGGTGTTCAGCCAGCGGACGTCCATGGTGCATTCAGGGCAGGTTTTCTTCATGCCCAACGCAATGGCATTACCCAGGCGGACCTCTTCGGGGATCGGGAAGGTAGCCATGTAACCCAATTTGGGGTTACCGTCCATCTTGGCGCGCGCGCCGGCCAACATACCGGCCAGGTACTTCATATCTTCCATAGCGCCCATGAGGTTACCAAAGTTTTCCTGGTTGGAATTGATGCCGGTCAGGTGGATGAACATCACATCAGGATACTCTTCCGCGACGGCCTGCATCGGGTCGCCGAAGCCGAAGGATGTACCAAAGATCAGGTCGAAGCCTTTGCGAGCCAGGCTGCGGAAGACCTGTTCCGAGTCCGCGCCTTCGGGTACATTTTCGATATAAGCGACATGGACATTGGGAACGTTCTGTTCAACATACAATAAACCTTCGTAGTGAGCCTGTGACCAGCCACCGTCATCGTGCGGGCCAATCAACACCATGCCAACATTGAACATACCTTCTTCAATCTCGGGAATTTGGAAGCCAGTGGAAGGTTCTGCGGGTTCCTCTACGGCAGGTTCTTCGGCAGCAGGTTCTTCAGGTTCGGAAGGCTGAGGGGCAACAGCCTGACTACAGGCTGAAGCGATCAGCACAAAGGCTAATGCAAAGGTCAAAATGCGTAACAGTGAGTGGCGGTTCATTCGTTACTCCTCCAAAAGTATAGGTTTGTGGATCAATATTGTTCTTGTTCGAGATAAAATTTTCGCCAGAGTATGTTCCTCCTTTCATTAAAAATGTCTAGACAATAGGCGTTATTCTACCTGTAAGATTTTCTTTTAGCAACTAATTTTGTCTTAAAAAACCATCTAACGCAAGTCACAAGTCTCACGGTTTACACACGAATAATGTCTTAGCTTGTGTGACAAACTCACCTTTTTCAGGGGAAACGGGTACTTCATTGCCAATACGTTCCCATAGTCTGCATAACAATGGACCAACAACATTCTTAGATACCTTGTATGAAATATCAGAGTATTCCAGCGCCTTTTCCCACTCCCCTACATGAGCATAACCTTCTATAAAAACAAAGCGCTCGAGCGGGTCATTTGGATAATCGTCCAAAGCAAAGGCAGTGTCGCCAAGCTCAGCGACCCGCTTCCAATCTCTCACCTGCCGGGCAAGATCAGCCTGTTCGAAATAATAACACCAGCCATGCGTTGGTTCGAGATTGAATATCTCTGGCATGCGCGCATTTGCTTCGTCATCATGAATTAACGTAGACGATGAAAGCCCGGCAGCCTCACGCATCAAACTGTCCTCCGGAATTAGTCGATTGTACGGATCGATCTCCGGATCGAGCAGGCGCAGGCAACCCGGCGGCGCGTAATAAAAAGCTACCACCTGCGATGTGCTCCCTTCGAACTGCCCGGCCAAGTAATCATATTTTATTGAATGGCCTGGCTCCAGACTCGGCAACGCTCCGCCCAATCTGTTAGTAGGATAAAAGAGCACGTAGTCCACACGATCTGTGTGATTATCCGGCGCATAAATCCAGTTAAGTGCGGCGCCAATCGAATTATCAGCATAGAATGCCAATTCTTCATTCATCATGACAGTCGTGCCCGGCTCCAACCCTGGCGCACGCCAGGTCATTTGCCAGAACAAGTTCTTTTGCGCATTCCAGTCTCGACGGAAATCATTCGACCACTGGAACTGTCGCCCTGCTGCCAATGCGATAAAAACCGCCACAAAGACCCAATCCAGCCGATAGGGCAGCAGCGAAAGCAGACCACCCAATAACAGGCTGACCCCTAACATGAAGGACAGGGTTGCACGGTTGGCGGGAAATCCCAACGAGACTGGCACACCGGTAAGCCAGAACGGCCAGCCTGCTACCAACAGGATGAAGATCCCTAATCCCATCGCCCAATATGAATCACGTCTCTCGCTTCTCCCCCCACCCCGAGCCTGCTTCCAGAACAAAGCAAATGTAACCGCTCCGTATGAAATTAGCGTAATTGCTCCATACACCAGCGTTGTGCGCGGACCATCGATCCCCAGATTGGGAAACTGAAACGCCTGCGCCCAGGCTGCCACCGTGACCGTCCACAAACTGGATGGAATTGTGGTCAGCAAATTGAAGGGCGTGGTCGCTGCCTGCTCACCGCCGATCTCATAGATCTGGTTGTTGAAGACGAATAAACGGGATAAGACCGCAGCCATGAACACTGCCAGGTAAGGAATCCACAGGCTGAGGCTCCGGCGCAGATGTGTTTTATAGTCCAATTCTTCGTTTCGTAACACAATCCACAGGATAGCCCCCCGCGCGACTTCAAGGGTGAAGAAATATTCGTGCATCCACAAATTGAGCGCCGAGAAAAGCATGGCAAGCGATGTCCAAAGCCAGAAACGTTCTTTTCGGGCGCGTAACATCAGGTAAATCGAGAGCAGGAAAAAACTAAGAACAATGAAAAAATGACTGTAAAGGAATGCCCCCCATTGTTGATTAAAGCCGGGATAGATCAGGAAAAGTAATGCGGTCCCAAGGGCGAAACGAGGTTTCTTAGGAAACAGTTCCACCAAAGTAGCCCAGACCAGGAGACCCGTCACCCAGCGCCAGAGCAGCGCAAAGATCTGCCAGTAGATGGGAACTTGCGGGATGAGCCGTGTGGTCACCTGGTACAACAGGCCCCAAACCGGCCGGTTGCTGGAAAAATAACCCGCCATCGCCTCCGGCCCCAACTGGTACCGGATCCAGGACATCGCCAGGCCATCCCAGTAAAAACCAAGTTGCGGTATCAACAGTCCATAGGCAAGGACTGCGACAAACCCAAGCACCAGCGGCGGGAACGTGAGTGAAGAGGCGAGGCGTTTCATTATTTTGTCTGACTGGTTTTGACAGTCCTACAAGTCTAACAGGTCAAATTGCGTGACACGACCTGTTAGACTCCTTGGACAATTCAGACTTGTAAGACCGTTACGGGACTATCCACGTACCGGTTTCACCTTTGAGTGCACGACCGATATTTTCTGGATTGGTGATGAGGGCTTGTTTGCCGCCATTTTCCAGGAACCAGATGATGGCCTGGACTTTGGGCGCCATCGAGCCTTTCGCAAAGTGAATGCCTTCGGCCAGATACGCTTTAGCTTCAGCTAGCGTCATTTTGTCAAGCCAGGTTTGATCCGGTTTGCCAAAGTTGAGCGCTACTTTTTCGACGGCTGTGGAAATGACGAACAGATCGGCTTTGATCTTTTGCGCCAGCAGACTGGAAGCAAAATCTTTGTCGATGACGGCTGCCACACCTCTGTAATTGCCATCACCAGGGTCAATGACCGGGATACCGCCGCCACCGACTGTGATCGTGATTATGCCGCGTTCGAGCAGCGTTTTAACGGTTTCCAGTTCGACGATTTCCTTGGGCAATGGAGAAGCGACCACACGCCGCCAACCGCGTCCGGCATCTTCCACGACCGACCAATCTTGCTCTGTTTCACGTCGCCTGGCTTCAGGTTCGTCCATAAAGCTACCAATCGGCTTGGTGGGGTTCTTGAAAGCCTGGTCGTCTTTGTCCACCAACACCTGGGTGATGACCGTAACCACTTTCTTCTTGACTCCGCGCTGGTACAGTTCATTTTGCAGGTTTTGCTGCAGAGCATAACCGATGGCTCCCTGGCTATCGGCACCACAAACATCCAGTGGCACTTCGTGCATACCCTCAGCCTTATGAGCAATCTCCGAACGGCGCAAGATAAACCCGACCTGCGGTCCGTTCCCGTGACCGATCGCCACATCCCATCCTTGCTCGATCATATCGGCGATATGGAGTGTGGTCTCTTTTGCAGCATGATATTGGTCTTCAATGGTTTGGTGGGCTTTATCTGAAATCAGTGAATTGCCGCCAATTGCAACTACCGCTAATTTTTGCTCAGCCATTATGACCTCATCGTCAAGGCCATGACGGCCTTCTGCGCGTGCAGGCGATTCTCGGCCTGATCAAAGACAACTGAGTTGGGACCGTCCATTACTTCGCTGGTGACCTCGATATCGCGGTCAGCCGGCAATGGATGCATATAGATGGCATCGTCCTTTGCTTTGCTCATCAAATCAGCATTGGTAATCCAATGCTTGTACTGATCCTGGATTTTCTTACCCTCATCTGGATCGTCCGTAACCAGCAGCGGGCCCCAGGATTTGGCATAGACCACATCCGCATCGTCCACGGCCTTCTGCATGCCATCCTTATCGGAGATGACTTCAAAACCAGTGTGAAATTTACGGGCCTGTTCCTGGGCCTGTTCCATGATGTCAGGCATCAGTTTGAATTCCGGTGGATGCGCCAGCACCACGTCCATGCCAAAACGCGGCATTTGCAAGATCAGCGATTGCGGCACGGAAATCGGCTTCAAGTAGGAAGAAGCGTACGCCCATGACACAACCATTTTCTTCTTACGCAGGTCGCGGCCCTTCTTTTCCATAATGGTCATCAGGTCGGCCAGGCACTGGTGCGGATGATAAATTTCGCACTGCATGTTGAGCACCGGCACGCGCGAGGCTTCGGCAACCAGATTGAGATAGCGGTTGCCGGTCCCCCAGGTCACGTGGCGGATGGCGATGCCGTCGAAGTAGCGGCCAAAGATCTCGCCAAGCTCTTTTTCGGTGTCACCATGAGAGATTTGGGTAGTTTTGCTATCGATAAAAGCCGCATGTCCGCCCAATTGCGCCATCCCGGCTTCAAACGAGCCACGCGTGCGCGTGCTGCTGAAGAAGAACAGCATTGCTAGCACCTTATCGCGCAAATAGGCATGCGATTCACCCAACGCGCGTTTGCGCTTCAAGTCCCAAGCCACATCCAGAATGGTTTCGACTTCTTCTTTCGAGAAGTCCAGGTCGCCGATCAAATCTCGGTTTCGTAAATCAGTTTGCATGTTTAGTCTCCTGGTCTAAGAAGTCTGAGTGGTCTAACAGGTCCAGTTCGTTAATGGTGACTTTCAGACCAGTTAGACCGTTCAGACAGGTTAGACTAATTATTCCATCTTGCCTAATACCAACGCCAGTAAGGCCATACGCATGACCACACCGTTGAAGGCTTCCTGCCAGTAGCGGGACCAGCGGGTGATGTCCACATCGGGAGGAATTTCGTCCATGCGCGGCAGCGAGTGCAGCAGGATCGCATCGGATTTGGCCTTGTTGGTCAGCAGATCACGGGTGATCTTGTAATTCTCGGGCGTCATGCCGACATCGCCTTCACGTTCGTCACGGGACTTTGTGTAATCAGGCTGCACCGTCGGCTCGACCAGGATCACGTCCGCTTCGCCAATCACATCTCCGACGTGTTCGGCATAGCTGAAGTCCAGGGCCATATCTTTGAAGTCCTTCTCATATTCTTCGGGCATTTCCATGCCGGGAGGCGCCACGAAGGTGATCGGGCAATCGAACTGCGTCAGCGCGTGGCCTAATGAATGCATGGTGCGCATGCGCATGTCTCCAACCGCTACCCAGCTAAGACCGTCGATGGTGCCGCGTTCGGTCAGGACCGTGTACAGGTCGGTCAAGATCTGGGTGGGATGCTCGCCCCAGCCATCGCCGCCATTGAGGATCGGTATCGAAGCCCATTTGGCAGCCTCGTGCGGCGCGCCCTTCTGGAAGTGACGCATCACGATGGCGTCGCCATAGAACTCCAGCATTTTGACGGTGTCTTTGATCGACTCCTGGTAGAAGTCGCCCGCGCGGGTCATCTTGGCATCCGAGAAACCGGTCACATGACCACCGAGGCGGTGCATGGCGGCTTCGTGTGCCAGGCGTGTGCGCGTGGACGGTTGATAGAAAGCCGTTACCAGCGTTTTCTCAGCCAGAAGATCGCTGTTGCGCCGACTGCGGGCAATCGGTTCCAGTTCATCGGCTACTTCAAATACATGAAAAAATTCGTTCCGTTCGAACTCTTTTAGTGACAAAACGTCACGACCTGCAAAACTACGCATTTCTTACCTCCAGATAATTATGTAAAAGAATATTCAGTAACAATGCACCGCACATTATGCGGAGGCATTGGGGACTGCTGATCCATTCCCAACCCGCCGGATGATATGGAAGTTGAAATACCCGGGAATAAAGTTACTAACCGAGTAATCTACTACGCTGCCATCGGCAACAAACAGTTGGGAGGTGAATTTCAGTAACACATCTTCGCGCTGGATCTCGAGCGCACGGGCCACGTCCGCGGTTGCGCCGGTGGCGGAAACGGCCGCTCGCGAGATGGTCAATGGGATACCGCGAGCAATTAAAAAGTCCAGGACTGAACCGTTGAATTTGCGCGGTAGATCTTCCGGTTTGAGAAACTCTTCTGGCAGGGTATCCACCAGGTAGGCAACCGGCCGTCCATCGGCACGGATCACACGTTGGACACTGACCAAACGAGTAGCCAACGGCAGCTTGAGTCCTTCTGCCATTTCCTGATCCGCATACACCCGGTCGACATGCAAATCGCTGACAGTGACCGCCAGGTTCAAGCGACGCGCCATCGTCTCCAGGCTCTCCAGTACCTCCAGACCGCTATCCAAAACGGAAACCTGACCGACCACAAAAGTGCCCGCACCCTGGCGACGACGGATCATCCCCTGCGCTTCAAAGGAACGCATGGCTTCACGCAACGTAGCTCGCGAAACGCCCAGCTTCTTTGCCAGTTGCGGCTCAGATGGCAATCGCTCACCTGCTGGCGTATTGGAAATCAATACGGACAGCTCAGATTGCAGGCGTTGAAAAGGAAAATTCGTCATACTCACTCCACCACCGGGATCAATTCAAAATTGTTTACATCCACCAACCCCTTATCGGAGATGCGCAACTCCGGGATGACCACCAGCGCCAACAGGCTCAACTGCATGTTTGGATTATTGAGCGAGCATCCGCAGGCGCGGAACCCCTCTAACACACTGGCCGTCTTCTGCGCGACAATTTCCGCCTGTTCGGTGGACATCAAGCCCCCAATCTGCAATTCGACCTGACCGATCACCTGTCCATTTTTTACTACTACCTGACCGCCCCCGCTGCGCGCCAGGCTGTTGGCTGCCTCCACCATATCAGCCTCATCCGTGCCGACCACAATCATGTGGTGACTGTCATGCGCGACCGTCGAAGCAATGGCACATTTCTCGGTAAACCCAAACCCGCTCACCAGACCGACCTGCACGCCGCCCGTGCCCTTATGACGCTCGACCAGGGCGATCTTAGCCAGGTCGCCCCCCCTTCCGTCCCCCCCGTGAACGGGGGGGAGACCAAGGGGCGGCAAATGTATCTCACCATCATTAACCTTGACTTGCATTTTCAGATGATTCGTAGGCGCCTGGTTCTCGATCACGCCGATGACGTTGGCAGTCAACTCCGTCCCGTGGTCTGCTCCCGTTTTTAAGGCAAAACTCTCAACCGTGAGCGGTTTCCCCAAATGTACCGATTGTCTGGCCCACTCAGGATATTCCACGGCAGGCAACTCCGCCGTCCATTGACCATCCTCCGCGATCACCTGGCCTTTGGCAACTACCAGATCAGCATGAAAGTCGGACATGTCTTTCACCAAGACCACATCCGCCCAACGACCGGGGGCGATCATGCCCATCTCGCGCGTCAGACCGAAATGTTCGGCGGTGTTGATGGTGCACATCTGGATGGCTGTCATTGGGTCGAGGCCTGAAGCGACTGCATGTCGCAGCACGCGATCCATGTGGCCGTCTTGCGTAAGTGTCTGCGCATGTGAGTCATCTGTGCACAGGATGAAGCGGTGTGGATCGAGATTCTTCTCGGTGATAGCGCCGACTTGCTTTTCCACATCCAGCCAGGCCGAGCCGTAACGCAGCATGGCTTTCATGCCCTGGCGCACACGCGCCACCGCATCTTCCATGCGGGTGCCTTCGTGATCATCTTCAATACCGCCAGCCACATAACCGTGGAAAGGTAACCCCAGATCGGGCGAAGGATAATGCCCGCCGATGACCTTGCCCGCCACATGCGTGGCAGCCAGCTCGGCCAGTATTTTCTCATCGCCGTTGAACACACCAGGGAAGTTCATCATCTCTCCCAGACCAATGATCCCGTCCCAGGTCATGGCTTCGGATACCTCCTCGGGTCCGATGGAGGCGCCCGGTGTCTCCAGCCCCGGCGCGGAGGGTACACAGGAGGGCATCTGCACCCAGACATGGATGGGCTGCTGCTGGGCTTCGTCCACCATCAACCTGACACCCTTCAGACCGAAAACGTTGGCCATCTCGTGCGGGTCCACGAAAAGACCGGTAGAGCCGCGCGGCGCAACTGCGCGCACGAACTCAGTCACGGTGACCATGCCTGATTCCACGTGCATGTGCCCATCCAGCAGGCCCGGGACCAGGTAGCGACCGTCGGCTTCGATAACCTTGGTTTCCTCACCAACACAATGCGAAGCATCCTTGCCCACGTAAGCGAAGTGTCCGTCTATGATGGCGACCTCAGTATCAGGGATGATTTCCCCGGATTGCACGCTGACCCATTGTCCCTTGCGGATGACCAGGTCAGCAGGCCTACGTCCCATCGCAACATCAACGAGAGTTTTTATCAGCATAAGTCTCCTAATCAGTTATTCGTGGTACTTTCCTTTTTCAAGCGGCACATCGATTTGAATGGGTGTTAGCGAAATGGACTGATCTACAACAAACTCAAGCACTTTTTCATAGTTCTGCTCAAACGGGTCAACCGTATCGATGAACAGACCTGTGTCCGGTTGCCAGGGAGCAAACCACTGGCGTTGGTGTTGAATCTGTTCCCAACTGGCTACGTTAGGCCCTTGAGCAGCTTCGAACCTTTCGGTAACGCGTTCTTTCCATAAGGCTTCGTCTGAAACATAGCAATAGATCGGACGAAAGTATGTGTCATATTTTGAGGCAAGCTCCTGGGCATGGACTCGATCAGCACCCATGAAGACCGAATCGGCAATGGTGCTGATGCCCAACTTCAGTTGCTCCTCTACAATCGTCAGCAGGAGGAGAATCTTTTCATCCCAAAAACGATAATCAGCTTCCAGAGGAACATTTCCGGCCACATCATCGATTCGTAACAACGGCCAGCGCCGTTCGCGAGCGAGACGATTGGCAAAGGTGCTTTTGCCGGTTCCAGGCAAACCCGAAAATATTACTAATGAAGGTTGATATTCTTGATTCAAATTCACTCAATCATTTAGGCATGCCGCTCGCAAAGGGTATGACATCAATGAAACGCAGAACTTTCTTCCCGGTATTGCGGAAGCGATGGTTCTCCTGTGAAGGGATGAAGAGCGCCGAACCTTTCTTGATTTGGATCCTGCCTTCATCCGTCTCGATTTCGCCCCTTCCCTTCAACACAAAAGCTTCGTGCTCGTTCTCATGCTTGTGGAAGGGCGTTTCTTTACCGGGCTCCAGTTCAAAGACGCGCATGGCAAAGTTCGTTGCACCCTGCGAAGCGTTGACCACCCAACGCACTGTCAATCCGTCTGCGCCACCGGGCTCAGTTTTGACCTCACGATAATCCTTGACGTACATGGGTATCTCCTTTCTTGGGGTAGGAACGAAAAACCTATTCTTCTTTTGGGCGGTTATCTAACTCATCCCGCGCACGATTGACTATTTCACGCCAGAGTTCAAAGGTTTGAGCACCAATACGATTAGCCTTAACATCAATTGCTTCAAAATCGATCATAAGGTCACTAAATATGCTTTCACACCTTCCTGTGTATCAATCAAATTGAACATGATGCCCATTTCAATAGAGTTGCGCATCATCTCGGGATCAGCATAATAACGAGGCAGTGGAAATTTTTCAGATAATTTTTCTCAGTCATTTGCCTGAAGATCAACCAGAATATCTACATCAAATGTTGCTCGACTGATGCCAAAAGCCAAACCCGCAAATGCGCCCACGATCATATAAGGCGCATTTATTTCATCTAGGGCTTTCACAACCTGAACACAGAAATCAATTGCGCTCATTTAATGCTCATTCGTACAGGCGTAAGATGGGCTAAAACCTTCATATTAATTTCCGATAAAGATAGTTCGGGATACCGTTTTCGAAAAGTACCTCGCAATGCAGCCATCGCAAAAGCTTGCGCTTGCAATCCTGGAGTAATTCTTTTTTCAGGTGGTAAATTTGCAATTAACTGCATTTGTACCCAATCAACAGGATCCAAGCCTCTAACTATCTCTTTAGGTTCCAAATTTACCTCTTATTCTGACAACAATCGCTTCGCCGCTTTGTTATGCATCTCGACCAGATTCCATTCATCGAGTGTGACCACGTTCCCTTCGCGGACCACGAACCTGCCTCCGACTACTGTGTAATCCACGCGGACGGGCTGGCAGAACACCACCGCTGAGACCGGATCATGCACAGCGCCACCGGAATATTCGATGCGGTTCAGATCAACGGCGAAGAAGTCAGCGCATTTGCCAACTTCGAGCGAGCCGATGTCGCTTCGGCCCAAGACTGCGGCCCCGCCGCGCGTGCCGAGATAGAGCGCTTCACGGGCGGTCATCAATTTGCGGTTCGGGTCGTTCGATAGCGAATAGCCGGTGATGCCCTCCTTGACGCGCGAGAGCAAAAAAGCCTGGCGGACTTCAGCCAGCAGGGACGAGCCGTCGTTGGAGGCGGAGCCGTCCACACCCAGGCCAACGTTGACGCCTGCCTTACGGTATTCCTTGATAGGCGCGATACCGGATGCCAGGCGCATATTCGAGGTGGGACAGTGCGCCACGCCACATTTGTGCTTGGCAAAGACGTCGATCTCCTCGTCATTGACCCAGACAGCGTGCGCGAACCAGACGTCATCGCCAACCCAGTCCACTTCTTGCATGTACCCGACCGGGCGGTGACCGAACATGTCCAGGCAGAATTGCTCTTCGTCTTCGGTCTCGGCCAGGTGCGTATGTAGATGCACGTTGTATTCGCGCGCCAGTTTAGCGGACTCGCGCATCAGGTCGGAAGTTACCGAGAAAGGCGAACAGGGCGCCAACACAACCTGTGTCATCGCGCCGGGCTTTGCGTCGTGGTAGCTTTCGATCAATCGTTGGGAATCTTTGAGGATGGCCACTTCGGTATCAACCACGCTGTCGGGCGGCAGGCCGCCGTCTTTTTCGCTCAGGGACATGGAGCCGCGCGAAGCCTGGAGACGCAGCCCGGTCTCTTTGGCGGCGGCAATTTCATCGTCCAGTTTCGAACCGTTGGGGAAAAGGTACAGGTGGTCGGACGCGGTCGTGCAGCCGGATAAGGCCAACTCGGTCAGCGCGGTCTGCGTCGAAATGAAAATGTCCTCCGGCGTGAGTCGCGCCCAGATGGGATAGAGCGTCTTGAGCCAGTTGAACAGGTTGGCGTCCTGCGCGGGCGGGACCACACGCGTGAGGGTCTGGTAGAAGTGATGATGCGTGTTGACCAGCCCCGGCAACAGCACATGGCCGCTCAGGTCGAGGATTTCGTCAGCTTCACAGGGCAGGCTGTCAGTCTGCCCTACTTGCTCAATGAAGCCATCCCGAATAAAAAGACCACCGTCGGGAATCTCCCGCTGGTGGTCATCCATCGTAACAATGTAAGCATTTTTAATGAGGAGGGTGGGCATGATTGGTCTCAATGGTCTTACAGGTCTGTGGTCTTACACGTCAGAAAGGTCTATGACCGTCCGACCTGTAAGACTGAAGGACTTGCAAGACCGCTAAAATTTGTCTGACAACTTGTGAACATAGTGTAGCAAAATTTGGGGAGGATGTCAATCGAGGAATCGTGAAATCCTTCTCTAATCCAAATTTTATCCGTTTTTAAGCGGGGAATCACCTGGCGGGATACAATTAATTTCGGACACAAAACATCCGAATATCCACACTCGTGTTGTGGAGTTGTTCGAGCACTTGAAACCATTGTGCACAGGGGAACGCATGCTTCCAGGTACTCCCCCTTTTATCAGTAAAGGAAGTGTTAATATGAATACGAAAGAAACTGTTCAATCCTTGATGGATGCTATCCAGATGGGAAAGTTCGAGAAGGCAAAATCCTATCTCTCAGATGATTTCAAATTCAGCGGAGCCGTGCCTGAACCGATCAGCGGGCAAGAATGGATCGGGATGAGCGCCAACTTGAAGACCGCCTTCCCAGATCTTGACTATCAATTCAACATCGATGGAGTCAGCGGTGACACGGTCAACATCTCAGCGCAATTGCGTGGCACTCACAAGGGCGATCTTGACCTAAAATCGATGGACATGGGCGTAATCCCGGCCACCGGCAAATCCTTCAAAGCGACGCGCGAACGAGGTAAGGCTATGGTGCGCGATGGAAAGGTTAAATCCTTTGCACTCGATCCTACCGAGGGCGCCGGCCTGATGGCTATCCTCGATCAATTGGGTGTCAAGACACCCCATGCAGCTTAATCCAGCTTAATCCAGTTTAATCGTTTCAACATCAGCCCCGCCGCACGGTGGGGCTTTTTATGTTCCCATCAATCGCTTGCATTCCACGCAAATCGGATATATCATATCGAAAAAGGAGCGCTATGGAATCCGTTCAAACGAATTTATCCGATACCGCGTTAGTAACAGCCATCCGTGGCAATTTATGTGACTTTTTCCGTTATCTTGCAAATCGGCTGCCACCCGGCGATCAGTTCGAAAATGACAGGTTCGTCCGCTGGCACACGCCGCTGTCGCATGCCTGGTTCAATGGCTTTCTGTGCAGCGCCGCACCCACCCCGGATGACAAGGAATTCATCCAGGAGACCATCCAGTACTTCAAGGAGCGGCAGGTCGAGACCTTTAGCTGCTGGCTGGAGCCGCCTCTAAAACGCTCAGACTGGGAGGCATTCCTGTCCAATTATGGATTCAGCTTCTCAGATGGTACCCCCGGTATGGCGGTTGACTTGCACACCTTCCCGGAAATCCCGGCCATGCCAGATGGGCTGGAAATCCGCGCCGTAGAGGATAAAACCACAATGCGGGCCTGGGCACAAGTTTTCACCATTGGATATGGAATGCCCCCAGCCTGGGAAAGTACCATTTTCGATGTCTGGTTCAAAATGGGATTGGATTTCCCCGTGCGTAATTATCTGGGATATTTAGAGGGCGAACCGGTCTGCACGTCCACGGTTTTCTACGGTGCGGGCGTGGCCGGCATCTATGACGTGGCGACCCTGCCCGAAGCGCGCGGCCGCGGGCTGGGCACTGCCCTGACCCTGATTCCGCTGCTGGACGCGCGGCAGGCCGGCTACCGTATCGGCATCCTGCAATCCTCCGAGATGGGCTTTGGCGTTTATAAGCGCATGGGCTTCCAGCATCTTTGTCAGATCGAGAACTTCTATCTAAAGCACTGATCATCCTTAACACAACGCCAATAACATATGTCTTCATCTCCTGACGATTGACTTTTCTTGTGAATATGGAATAATGTTGGTAACCAATTTACTAGGAGGAGAGACAAATGGACGGGATCTATCAACTTGGCATCGTATTCATCCAATGGTTGCAAGGCATCAGCCCGGCGTTAGATGGTTTCATGCAGGGGGTCACTTTCCTGGGAACGATTGAGTTCTACATCATCTTCATCCCGGCTCTGTTCTGGAGTATCGACCAGACCCTGGGCTTGCGCGTGCTCTTCATCCTTATCCTGACCGACTTCCCAGCCTCCTATCTCAAACAACTCCTCCATGAACCACGCCCCTACTGGCTCGGCGATGTCAGGGCACTTGGAGAGGAGCCGTCTTATGGCATCCCATCTTCGCACGCCAGCAACACCCTTGCAGTCTGGGGCTTGGTAGCTCATTCGATGAAAAAATCGTGGATGTGGGTTTTCACCATCCTCCTGCTGTTCCTGATCGGTCTCTCGCGTCCATATCTGGGAATGCACTTCCCGCAAGACGTACTCGGCGGCTGGTTGTTAGGGCTGATCGTGTTACCGCTTTACCTGAAATATGAAAGCCGTTTCCAGAGCTGGTGGACACGAAAGACCTTACAGGCTCAAATCTGGTTGGGCTTTCTCTTCTCAATAGGTTTCATTCTCATTGGAACGCTAGTGCTGGCCTTGATCGCCAACTTCCCGGACCCGCCTGAATGGGCGCAGTTCGCCACCCAAGCGCGGGACATCAGTCACTACCTGACCTTGAGCGGCTTCTTCTTCGGCGCCGTGACCGGGTCCAGTTTGATGCGCAAATATGCCAGCTTCAAAATAGAGGGGTCGGCGCTGCAAAAACTGGGGCGCTACACTCTCGGGATGGTTGGCCTGTTCGCCGTTTATCTGGGTTTGGACATACTCTTCGCCCTGATCGCCCCAGATGCCTCGTTAGTGGGCTACATCCTGCGCTATATTCGCTACACGCTGGTCTCATTGTGGGCCATTTTTGCCGCGCCCTGGCTGTTCATCAAACTTGGGCTGGCGGAAAAAGCTTGACACTTTTACTTGCTATGGGTAAACTATGGCCTGCGTTAAGCAAAATCTAAAGAAAGGAGCGCGTCTTATGTCAAACAAATCAGCTTTGGTCCTTGTTCGCGATACATCGTATGGACGCGCCTCCGTTTAACAGCGTAAGACCAGTCTTTATCCACATCTAGACTTTGCTGCCACGGGCGTCCATACCCGTGGCTTTTGATTTAACAGCCGCATCCCTCCGCCTGAAAAAAAGCGGGCGGTAGAGGCAGGCTGTACTACCTGACACATCCACCGGCCACGGGAAATTTCCTGGCCGGTTCTTCTTTGACTTTTGGACACGGATTCAACGGACTTAACAGAAAGTTATCCATGTTTTACAGAAAAAATTCGTATCTTCCGCGTCATCTGTGTCCCATAGTTTTTTTGAAAGGAGCATTTTATGTTAGCCCAAGTGTTTCAAATCACCTTCCCTTTTGACCTCTCCCCTGCCCGCCGAAATAGGTGCAGGCAGTTAACAACTACTTCTTCTCGATTATTGCGTGTTCTACGGAGCACGATTACAGGAAACCTTAACAATGACTACCAATTCCAACGAGGACGGCCAGGGTGTCGTCTATCGCAAGATGCTTGGGCATTACACCGTCCGGGCAAATGGACGAGACATCGATTGCGCCCTCTCGTCCCTGTTACGTAAACAGCTGATCTACCCCACCGCCGACCCAACTTCGCTACGGCACCGCGTCCAGGAAGTGAACGAAGTTAAGCATATCGACCCGATCGCCATCGGTGACCGCGTGCGCTTCATCGACGCCGGGAACGGCACCGCTATAATCAACGAGGTGCTGCCGAGAAAGTCAACGCTTTCACGCCCGGCGCCGGTGCCCGGTCAACGCGTGTTCGAACAGGTCATCGTTTCGAACGTGGACCAGGTAGTACCCGTTTTTGCAGCGGCCAGTCCTACGCCAAAATGGGGACTGCTGGACCGTTATCTGGTCTCTGCCGAAGCTTCCGAACTCCCGGTGCTGATCGTGATCACCAAGCTGGACCTGGCGCACAAGAACCGCCAGCTCGAAGCCGATCTGGAGATCTATCGCCGCATCGGGTACCAAATCTGCATGCTTAGTTCGGTCAGCGGTCAGGGGCTGGATGAACTCAAAGATCTGCTGGCAGGCCGAACTTCGGTGCTGATCGGCAAGTCCGGTGTGGGCAAAACCTCATTGCTGAACGCCATCCAACCGGGATTGGGATTGCGCGTCAAGGAAGTGGGCCGTGGTGATCTCGGCAAGGGTCGTCACACTACCACTCATCTCGAGATGTTCGGGTTGGACATCGGCGGCGCGTTGGTCGATACGCCCGGTATGCGCGAGTTCGGCCTGTGGAATATCAACGGCGAAGACCTGGCATTGTACTTCCCCGAGATGGCGGACTATGTTGGCCAATGCAAGTTCGGGCTGAGCTGCCGTCACGATGTGGAGCCGGGTTGCGCCATTCGCAAAGCGGTTATGGCTGAAGAGATCAGCCCCTATCGCTACAAGAGCTACCTGAATCTGCGAGGTGAATTATGAGCCGCTCATCCTCGCAAACCTTCGGAGATTTCAAGTGCGCCTATTGCGGTCACATCGTCTCCAGTGCGCACTGGCTCTCCGGCGTCAACAACCGTAATCACTGTCCCTATTGTCTGTGGTCGCGTCATTTAGATCTGTACGTGGCAGGCGACCGTCTGTCGGCTTGCAAGGCACCCATGCACCCGGTGGCCCTGACATGTAAACACAGCCGGAATAAATACGCCAGTGGACGCGGTGAGTTGATGCTCGTTCATCAATGTAAGGATTGTGGCGATGTCTCGATCAACCTCATCGCAGCAGATGATGACACGGATACGTTGCTGGAGGTTTTCGAGACATCTCTCGCGCTTCCCCTCCGGACACAGAATCTGCTTCTGGAAAGCGAAATCGATATTTTGCTCCCGGATAGTTTGTCCGCACTGCAGTTACAACTTTTCGGAGACCTCGACAATATCCGTTTAGCGGAGATAGCATCTTAACTGCGACCGTCAAATCATTAACGCGAAAACGGGACAGCAGGTTTGCTGTCCCGTTTTGGGTTCATGCGTTTACAGCCGTTTAGATAATAGTGACGTTCTCAGCTTGCAAGCCTTTTTGGCCTTGCGTAACAATGAACTCTACGCGCTGTCCTTCTTCCAGATTGCGGTAGCCACCAGTATCAGGGAGGGCGCTAAAATGTACGAATACATCTTCGCCGCTTTCACGCTCAATGAAACCATAGCCTTTGCTACCATTGAACCATTTGACTGTACCTTGTTCTCTTTCGGACATGATTTGGAACTCCTTTCTTTGTAAAATACTGCTAGGTCAAGCATGGGTTCCAAATCAAAAAATTACTCTTTGTATCAGAACTTCTGTTAACAAGCAGTTCAGTTTACCCTATAAATCGATCCTGTGTGTTAACTTTTTATTAGAATCTGAGCCAATCAGTGTTCATGGGCAGCTCGGCCTTTGCTTAACAAGGCATCGATTTCGTTGGAAGCCTCTGCCTGAGATACTCCTTTGATAGCAGCCCATTCTTGACTCAGTACGTTCATAATCATGCGCAGGAAATCCGCGATCGGACCATAAAGCGGTTTTTTCCAACCAAAGGCGGTCAGGTCTCTGACCACTTCAGATTGTGCAACGATCGTGCCCTGCTTTATCTGATTAGACAGATCGGTCAGCAGATTCCGACCCGCTGTGAGCGTTCGTGGGGCGGCCAGCAAGATCTGGTTGCACTTCTCAAGTTCGCTTTTTGCGCTCAATCTGCGTAAGCCGGAAGTGGATAAGTCTACCGGCACCCATAAAGTCTTTTCAGGGATTGAAACAACGTAGTACACCTGGGAATCATTCGGCTCGAATTGCTTTTCTTCCACATCAGTAATATATCCAATTCCGTGATGCGGGTGGACTACCTGATCACCAATCTTGAAATCCAGGCCTTCCTCCAAGGCCGGCTTCATTCCTGCTCCGAGTCGGGGTCGTATGCGGTTGCGGCAAAATCCACCTTGCGGTCTTCATCGGGGCGGTGGAAGCTGACAACCAGATCACGCCCGTTCAGCGGATAATCATTGAACTTGGTGATCGCTTGTGCGGCATCGTCTTTGGATTCCATTGTGACAAAGCCCAAACCCGTATTCTTGCCTGTTTTTTCGTCTTTGACGATTTCTGCGGTAGCAACCGGCCCGACCTGCTCGAATAACTTCTGCAAGTCATCTTCAATAGTGTTTTCTGACATATTCCAAACATATAGTTTCGCTTGCATCATTACCTCCTAAAGTGACAAATCACCTTAAAAAAGCCAACCCCTGGAATCAGGTTGGCTGTAGAGTTAGCGCTATTGACCTCTTATTCAATGATTCGATTATAGCATAACGCACTTTATCAATTTTCAGTGGGATACAATCTAAAGGAATTAGGGGTTACGCACTTGAACAAGAGAGTTCTGCAAAAGGGTGTGGAAGTACATCTTTTTTAACGCCTGTTCATGAACTGCCTATGTCTTATTGATATTGAAGGAGAAAAGTATGAACGAACCACAAATTGTACAAGAAGACAAAGGAACCAACTCCAACACCAAATGGATCCTGCTCATCGTAGGCGGTGGCTGTGTATTACTGGTTTGTGTCTGTCTGGTAATTGCACTGGCTGTGGCATTCTTCTTCCCGGTCACTGGCAATGTTTTCAGTGAAATTAATGAAGAATCGGGTGTGCCACAACCGGCTGATGAAGTGTATGTTACCCCACAAGATTTAGGGACTATTCTCATCCCAGAAAAAAAGAATTACCCGCTTGTAGATGATAACAAAATGGGGAATCCCGACGCGCCGGTGAAGATTGTTATCTATTCCGATTTTCAATGTGTCTATTGCAGGAACTACTGGAACGAGACCGAACCGTTGATCATTGAAAATTATGTGGAAACAGGTCAGGTCTACTATGAATACCGCTCCTTTGGGGATTTCCTCGGTTCGCAATCTGCTACCGCAGCAGAGGCCGCCTATTGCGCTGGAGACCAGGGGCAGTTCTGGCCATATCACGAAATCCTGTTTCTGAACTGGACCGGAGAAGGCAGCGGCGATTTCTCCTTTGCTCGACAGCTGGGCTACGCGGAGGCGCTCGACCTGGATGTGAAAACGTTCTCAACTTGCCTTGAAGGTGGTAAATATCAATATCAAATTGAAGAGGACCTTACCAACGCACGCACAGACGACATCCGCGCTACGCCATCTTTTATGATCAACGGCGAACTGGTCGAGGGGGCCCTGCCTTACAGCGAATTTGAGGAAGTGATCGAGGCAGCGTTGAGCAACGAATAAACGCCATATTCTAACGGGGCTAAGCCTTACTCAGAGCGAATCCACCACAGTGAGGTGGTTTAATATGGGAGCCTACTAATGGTTTACCTTCGAGCACACCCTGGCCCGATCGGCAGCGCCGGGGTCGCTCTTTGATGTAATCTTATGAGCTCATCTTCCCGACCATACTCCACTTCCGCATATATTTCCGAGATACAACCGCTAAGGGTATAATCACGCGGCTACAGCATCACATTTTCTTCGCATCATCCACAAATAAATGAATACATCCACCTCCTCCCAACCCGTAAACAAACTGGCACTGACAACCGCCTATTACTTATCCATCTTCATCCTGGGCTTGTTCACCGCCGTTTCGGGACCAGCCTTGCCCAGCCTGGCTGAGAACACCTCCAGCACACTCGACCAGATCAGTCTGTTTTTTGTCCTGGGCGCACTGGGATACCTGCTCGGCTCCTACTTCGGCGGTCAGGCCTATGACCGTTTCCCGGGTAACCGCATCATGGCTGCTACATTGTTGGTCATTGCAATCAGCGGGGCATTCGTTCCTATTCTGCGGCAACTCTGGCTGCTGCTGCTGGCGCAGTTTATGCTGGGACTGGCTCAGGGGGCCAACGACGTGGGCTGCAACACGTTACTCCTATGGGTACACCACGACAAAGGCACCGGGCCATATATCAACGGCCTACACTTCTTCTTTGGATTGGGAGCCTTCATTGCCCCGCTCGTGCTGGCCGGGATGCTCTCCCTGACAGGCGGCATACAGTGGGTTTTCTGGATCTTTGCTTTGCTCAGCCTGCCTCTGATCATCTGGTTTTGGAATCTGCCGGAACCACGCGCACACTCGGATACAGATGCAAATGGACGGACGCCTATGCCACTCACTCCTGTCATCCTGCTTGTGTTGGCTTTCCTGCTGTATGTAGGCGCAGAAGTTGGGTTTGGCAACTGGATCTACACTTATGCCCTCACGTTAGGCCTGGGTACTGCCATAACATCCGCGTATCTGACGTCTGCTTTCTGGGGGACGTTCACAGTCGGACGTTTACTAGGTATATGGATATCCACTCACCTGCGCTCGATTACGATCCTCTTCGTCGACCTTGTGGGCTGCCTCGCCAGTTTGGGCGTGATCATGCTCTGGGGGGACTCTACGCTGGCTTTATGGGCAGGGTCAATTGGATTGGGCCTGTTCATGGCCTCTGTTTTCCCCACCACACTGGTGCTGGCCGGGGAACGCATGAACGTCACCGGGTCGATGACCGGCTGGTTCCTGGTCGGCGGTGGTATCGGGGGGATGACCCTGCCCTGGGTTATTGGGCAGGCTTTCGTCGGGATCGGTGCGGGAGCGATGCCGGTTCTAATCTCCATTGCAGTCGCGCTTAATTTGCTATCGATCGCCGTTTTCATTTATTTGCCCGTTAAACAACCCCAATCTGCATAGATAGTCAAATTACCACGGAGCACACTGAGATCGCAGAGAACTATAAAAAGGATTCTCTGTGGACTCAGTGTGCTCCATGGTAAATCTTTCTCACCGCCACCTAAAATAATTAGGCCACCCGCCAGCGGTGAAGAACCAAAGGTTTTTCGCACAGGATATTTCGCAAAAAGGGGTAAGGTTGGGGGATGGAGACACTCAAAAGCCAAGAGACGGACGTGATAGACGAAGAGAAAGGGGATCAAGAGGCGCAAAAGGCTCTGTTGAGGGCCTTCACTGGCACATTGCATCATTTCTTTGGGGGCTGGTGGAAATTGTTCAGGGGAGTGCGGGATGGGAGAAATCCTGAGTTGATCAAGTATCCGCTGG